>JAQYOU010000171.1 GCA_028727105.1 bacterium | reverse complement strand
TGGTACATAAGTGACCAAAATACGGTCACTAAGTACCAGCCGCTCCAAAGTACCTGCCTGATACATTGTGTCTCGCATTCCCTATTCTCGCTATGAACGAGTTTCGCAATTACCTACGTTTTTCCTTAAGAAGCATGTACACCCGCTCTGCACCTGATGTGCGAAGTCGCTCTCATTCTAACATACACTCTTTGTCGGTGGAAGTGCTTTTTATAAATAATTTACACATACTTGTCTCAAATATGAATAGGTACTCATCGATACAGAGCACCTACAAGAGCGGCTTATTCAATTCCTCCGTCCCCGGCACTACAAAACGTCCGTCTAAAATGATGGGGTGCTCTGTGCCGTCTGCCTCCACCGCAAGGATGGAATCCAGTTCATCATAGGAGATCGTGATATCCGTGTGGCAGTTATAATATGCCTTTGACTGGTCTTCCTTTCGCAGAAGCGAAACGGAATTATCCCTGGCGATGATCTCCTTGCCGTCGGGATTATAGACCGGCGTATCCTCCGCGTGGAAATAACAGGTATCGCCCACTGCAAAGTGCGGTCCGGTTTTTTCCGCGATCAGGATCGGCAGCTTATCTGCAATGTCAAGATCGCGCGCCATGCGATAGGCAGTGGTATTTGTACCGATCGCAAACTCGCCCATGGGAAGCGTATCATGATGCTTGAGAAGATTTTCATGAATATACTTCCGGTTCTCCTCTGCACTTGCAAAATTGCTGCAGCTGTAATCCTTCACCATACCATCAGAAAATGTCAGTGACAGGTTCTCATAACAAAGCTCATTTAAAAATACCTTCGTCACATGCAGCACACCGTTCGTACCTTCCAGAACAGGGGAAGTAAATACTTCTCCAACGGGGATGTTCACATCCGCCACGCAATTCTCAAATGCTGTCTGTTTGGAGGCATCCGCGAGGGGATGGATCTTCACGGTCAGATCCGTATGGTTCTTTCCCTTTCCTTTGATATGCACGTGGTCGGCCAGATCCAGCACATCAATGATCTTCTGCTGCATATCACGATAGAGCATGTAATCAAGTGTATTGATCTCCACCGTTCGGGCAAAGACCTCCTTGAAATTTCTGCCGATGGCAGGGATCGGATACGCGATGATCGTAAAGCTGCGTTCCTCGCCCTTAATATACTGATTGGTCACCTGGGCGCTTGCGCTTGCATTGTAGACATTCAGCTCCTGCTGCTTATCCGTATAACTGAACGCAGCCGGTTTATTCACCGGTGCAAAGGGCGTTTCGCCAAAGGTCTCGATCACGGCAGGTCCCGCGTAAACAGCTGCCAGATCCTTGTATTTCTCATAGGAAGTGCGAAGCACCTCAAGCCTGCGCTCCACAAATGCCTTGTCAAGATAAAACGCCCGGTCAGACTTGTGGTCATAATCAAACTGACGGTTGACAGACTTCACAAAGCATCCCTTTTTGCCGTTCCCGCGATTGCCCATGGAGTTGATGCTGTCGCGATAGATCACAGGCTTTAATCCCATTTTTTCAAAATTTTTGATGGCTGCGCGAACCATGCGCTCAAAACCGATCGGATAACGCACATCAACGGTTTTCTTTTTGCCAAGATCCTTTCCGGTCACCTCAAAACCGATCCGGTAGCCTTCGGTATAAGTATCCGCCATGGACCGGATCTGTTCCTCGGACAGTGAGTTCAGGTATTCCGCCACCTGAAGCTCACTACTGCTGATATATTCACCGTAACGGTACAGATAACTGAGATCTGTCAGGTCTGACTCCATCACGATCTTCGTAAAAAAGTCCAGAGACGGATCTAACATCTCACGCACGCTCTGCTCCACAAAGATCTCACTGTAGTCATGAAAAAACCAGTAAATGATCTGCTCCACTTCTTTTTTATCCGCGCCCTCCCCGGACTCAAAACAGTTATAGATCTGCACAAACAGCTCACATAAGATCGTGATATCCCTCTTTCTCCCCTCAAAGGCATAAGGGATCGCCGCACGGAGCTCCGTATACAAAAAACAGAGCGTCTGGCCAAACTCCTCGCCCAAAAGCTCTACTGCAACAGTCGGATTTGCATAGCACCGGTCATAATTGCCCTCCTGCAGCTCATAGTAAAACTGCCAGCTCATCTCTTCACACTCAGAGAGGTCTCTGCGATCCAGCGCTCCGGTCTCCTCTTTTTTTAATGTCTCATCGACCATCTTAAAAATATCGGCAAGCCTGCGAAAATAGGGCCAGTATTTTTCCTCCACGTTGTGCTCGGTCCGAAGCTCCAGGATCCGGTCCATGACCAGCTCATAGCGCTCCCGAACTTCTTCATTTGCCTCCCGATATTCATCCCGATAACTCATTCGATCATTTCCTTTCTAAAAAATTATGCAAATGCAGAATAAATTCCAAGTCCGTAAACTCCTGCCCACAATAAAAGCATCAGGGCGGCAGCCACTGCTGCCGCCTTTGGAATTCCTCTGAATACATCCTCTTCATGCAGGGATCGCACCGCAAGCACCAGTGACTCGATCTGCAGCACCAGCGCGAGCATGCCTACACCGCCCACGAAATTTCCTGTCACATCCCCGTTTGCAAAGGTCTGACATACCGCATAGATCAGCCAGACCATGGAAAAGGCTGAAAGAACCAGCGACAGGATCCCTCTCCGGGAATAGCCTTTATTCGTAAACTTTACATTTCTATTCTTTCGTTTCATCGCTCACCTTTTTCAGTTTTTATGCACATGCACAAAGCGTACGCAGGCAAAAAACAGATATCCGAAAACAACACCCAGCGTATTCAGCAGGATGTCATCCACATCAAAGCTTCCGACCTTGCTAAACAACTGCACGATCTCCACACACAGTGAAAACTCAAAGCCAAGAAGCAGCGTTTTTCCAAACGCCCGCACTCTTTTGATCAGCAGTGGCAAGAAAATCCCAAAGGGCACAAATGCCAGCACATTACCGGCCAGATTCAGTGCTACCGCCGTAAAGCCAAGCTGTCTGCGATAGATCACAAAGCGCCGGATCTCATGAAAGGGGATCAGATTGTACTGGTAGGTCCGCTCTGTAAAGGTCCTTCCGGTCGCTTCCGCAAAAAACAAAAAATATGCCAGGGACAGGAGATAAACGATGAACAGGCACCATCCGATCCCATAAATCCCATCTTTTTCCCGCTGGATCTTCATGAATACTTATACTTCCTTTACTCCGTACTGCTTATAGTATTCATCAATTCGTGCTTTTAATTCATCATCGATCAGAACCTTGCCATCTACCGGCTGATTGTACAATGCTTCCACAACCTCTGCCATAGAAACGATGGCGCGGGCCTCAAAGCCATACTTCTCCCGGATCTCGTCCAGCGCGCTCTTCTCGCCGCCAAGTCCGACCTCCATACGGTTCAAGGACACCATAAGTCCCAAGATCTCTACATTGGCAGCGCCTCTTACCTTCGGAACGGTCTCTTCCATAGATTTTCCGGACGT
This sequence comes from bacterium, assembly GCA_028727105.1. Classification (GTDB taxonomy): domain Bacteria; phylum Bacillota; class Clostridia; order Lachnospirales; family Lachnospiraceae; genus W0P33-017. Next base: position 6,966 of record JAQYOU010000171.1, on the reverse strand, counting down.
TGTCACATCCTCGATCATAATGACTCTGTCGCCATCCTTTAAGCTGCTGCCCAAAAAGCTTCCCTTGTCAGCACCGTGGTCTTTTTCTTCTTTTCTGTCAGAACAGTAACGGATCTCTTTTCCGTACAGTTTGCTGTAGGCAACCGCTGTCACAACGCTGATGGGAATTCCCTTGTACGCAGGTCCAAAGAGCACATCAAAATCATCCCCGTAATTATCATGAATGGCTTTTGCATAATATTCGCCCAGCATCATAAGCTGTGATCCGGTCACATAAGCACCCGCATTCATAAAAAACGGCGATTTCCGTCCACTCTTCAACGTAAAATCACCGAATTTTAATGCCTGGCAGTCAACCATAAAACTAATAAACTCTTTCTTGTAAGCTTCCATTTTATCAGATCCTCCTGTATTTAAGCCCAGCAGGGCATACTTCTGAATACTTTTTGGCACACATGTGCTTTTTAAGTATAGCATCCGGAACCTGTTTTTTCAACTGACAAATCATCCGGTTTTAGAAAAATCCCCCGCATGCCAGACATCCATGCATCTGACCCGAGGGGGATTGAAAACCTATCAAATTTTTCTCGTTACCTGCTTCAGCCATTCAAGCTCATCGCCGTCAAAATACGGTGCAAGCTTCTCATACACATCCTGATGGAAGCGGTTGATCGCATCGAGCTCCTTCGGTTCCATTGCGGAGGGATCAATGCCATCCAGATCGATGGGCACATAGGTCAGGTTCTCGAAATACATGAACTGCCCGTACTGGTTTGCCTCCCCCTTACGGCAGAGCAGCTCGTTCTCGATGCGCACGCCGTGACTGCCCTCGATGTAAATGCCGGGCTCATCAGTGGTGATCATACCTTCCTCGAATACCCAATCCTCCGTCATATCAGAGATCTTGTAGCGGAAGCTGTTGGGACCCTCATGCACGTTTAACAGATAGCCCACACCGTGACCGGTGCCATGCTTGTAATCCAGGCCCTTTTCCCAAAATACCTCACGGGCAGCCAGATCCAGATTAGCCCCGGTACAGCCGTACAAAAATCTCGTATTCATCAGCCGCAGCATCGCACGCGCTACCAGCGTATAATCCTGCTTCATCCGGTCCGTGATATCGCCCAGGATAAAGGTTCTTGTGATATCGGTCGTTCCTTCGTAGTAATGGCCGCCGCTGTCAACCATGAGCATGCCCTTTGCCTCAACCTTCGCGCAGCTTTCCGGAGTAGCACTGTAGTGAACGATCGCGCCATTCGCACCGTATCCGCTGATGGTGTGAAAGCTTGGCTCAATAAAGGAAGCATGTTCCCGGCGCAGCTGCTCCAGCTTCTGATCCACACTGATCTCCGTCATCGGGATCCTTCCCACATTCGTCTTCAGCCAGTACATGAATTTCGTCACAGCCACTGCATCCATCAGATGCACCTTCCGGAGGTTCTCCTGCTCCACGGAATTCTTGACCGCTTTCATTCGTGTGGTGGGATTCGGTCTGTCCAAAAGAATGGCCTGCTCACCGATCTCTGTTTTCAGCCGGTAGTTGATCCGCTTTTCGTTCAGCATGATTTTTGCACCTGCATAATCCCCGCAATAGGAAGCCACATAGCTGTAGAAGGAATCATAGGGCTTTAATGTGATGTTGTTTTCCCGCAGAGCAGCCAGCTCCTGTTCTCCAAAGCCTGACGCATTGGCAAACAGGCAGGCCTCCTCCTTCGTGATCACCGCATAGGCAAGCAGGACCGGACAGCATTCCACATCGTTGGCACGCAGGTTAAACAGCCATGCAATGTCGTCCAGCGTTGTGAGGATATGCACATCTGCTTCTTCCCGGGCCATCTTTTCACGCAGTCTTTGTAATTTGTCTGACGTACGCTCTCCGCTATAACCTTCCTCCAGCAGATATACCTTTGTGGACGGAAGTGCCGGGCGGTCTGTCCAGATCTGCTCTGCCAGATCCAGATCACAGATCACGTGTCCGCCTTTTTTCTCTGCGATCTTCGCATATTCCACCCCATCACCGGCAGTCACCACTCTGCCGTCAAAGCCGATGTTCTGTCCGGCCTTTAAGTTCTGCTCCACATATTCCTTCAGCTTCGGCACACCGGGTTCTCCCATCTTCATCAGTGTGATCCCGCTTCCGGAAAGCTGTGCCGCCGCCTGAATAAAATAGCGTCCATCCGTAAACAATGCCGCTTCGTCCGCCCACACCACAAGAGTTCCGGCAGAGCCTGTAAATCCACTGAAATATTTTCTCACGCAGAAAAATTCACTGACATACTCACTGTTGTGAAAGTCTGAAGTGGGAATGATGTAGCAGTCGATATCTGCCTGCTTCATCGCTTCTCTTAATTGATGTAATCGTTCCTGGATCATAATTCGTCACTCCTTTTGTTAATATCTATATGCAAAGCAGGCTATACTACTCACATTGTAGTACAGCCCGCGTTTTTTCGTCTACACCTATTTTTTGTCGTTGCACAGCGCCAGCGCCGCCAACACCAGAACCACTCCACACACACCGCTCACCGTCAGTTTTTCGTGAAACAGCACTGCCCCGAGGAGCGTCGCCGTCACCGGCTCAATGGATGCGATGATCGACGCCTTTCCATTTTCCACATACTGCAGACCCAGTGTATAGGCCAGGTATGGTGCCACCGTACACAGTACACCGAAGGCAAGACAGAACAACAGATTTCCTGTGCCGTCTGCTGCCACCCGGATCACGTTTCCCATATCCGTCAAAAAGCAGGAAGCGACCGCAGCGATCAAAAAGGTGTAAAAAGTGATGGTCAGTGATGAATAGCCTTTTTCAAGTGCATAACGACTGAAAATGGAATACAGTGCATAGCCAAGTCCGGCTCCCAATCCCACCAGGATCCCACCAAACGATACCGATCCCTTTTCTGTCAGTATGCCCGTCACCAGCACGCAGCCCGCAAAGGTCATGGCCAGTGCAAGAAGCTTTCTCTTTGTCAGCTTCTCTTTAAATAAGAAATAAGACAACACCATCACGATCGCCGGTGCCGTATAGAGCAGGATCGCCGCCACAGAAAGCGAGGTCATCGTGATCGCTTTAAAATAGCAATAGTTAAAAAATACGATGCTGCAGATCCCAGTCCCTAGGAAACACCACAGATCCTTCAGACGGATCACAAACAGCTTTCGGTCAAAGATCAGCAAAAACAAGAGCATGGACACTGCCGTGACAACGGCCCGCAGACCTACGATATCCATAGACGCAAGCCCCTGCGCATTCAATGTCCGCACGAAAAGTCCCATGCTTCCCCACAGGATTCCAGCCACCAGGATCAATATCGGTGCAAATTTTTTTATCATCATGTGATTCCTTCATTTCTCCGGGAACATTCAGCCCTGATCCTAAGCGATCAGCAGGTCTTTGAGAAAGATGGAAAGGATCTTCTGTCCCTTGGCACTCAGACTGTCTGTCGCCCCTTTGACGCACCAGTCATAAATCAGGCCGCGCTCCAGTGACGCATACGTATCCGCCAGTGCTTCTGCCGTTTCTTCTCTTCCAAATTCACCCTTTTGCTGTCCTTCTTTGATCAGTCGTGTGATCAGCTGATAGTAAAACCGGTTTTTATTGAGCAGCTCCTGCCGCTCCTTTTGCACGCCCACATAGACATGCTCTAATAGTTTGAATGGCACCTGTGATTCGATCATCTCAAACAGTTCACGGTTCAGATACAGCAGCTTCTCATAATGTGAAAATCTGGGATTCATGGATACCATCAGCTGCGCATATTTTTCATCAAAGAGATCGCCCAGCGTATGCTCCAGCTCATCCTTCTGGGAAAAATTATCATAAAAGGTCTCCTCGGTGATCCCCGCCCGGGCGATCACATCTTCGATCGTTGTCGCCTCGTAGCCTTTTTCACGAAACAGCTCCCAGGCTGCTTTGACGATCTTACCGCGCTCACTCTCGGTCTCGTCCGTGATCTGTCCCAGCAAAAATCCATACTTCATCGGATCCTGCTCGTCAATGATCCACTCGTTGAGTCCGGTCATATAAGCACTTCCGGTGATCTGCGGAATGATACCTGTCAGTTCCCCGATCTCCACCTCCTGTACCGCTTCGCCGCGAAACAGTGATCCGGTGATGCTCTCATAGATAAAGGGCTCATGCAGTGACAATTCTCCCTTCGCGCAAAGAGCTGCCAGCTTTGCACTGGTTCCGGTCCCGCAAGGTGAACGATCTACCTGCGCATCACCAAAAATGACACAGTTTTTCATGGTTGCGCCACGCTTTGCATTTCTTGAATAAAACTCCACCAGATCTACGGTTGTGATATCCAGATACGGATGACGGATCTCCACCGCTTCATTGATGGAATCCCGAAGCTCCATACCAAGCTCCGTGATCACATCTGCATTTTCCATCTGAAGCGAAAGACCGATGGCATCCGCATCAACCAATGCAAAAAAGGAGCCTCCGAATGAGATGTCGTAAGTGATCCTGCCCCAGTCCCGGGTATCGATCTCAAGTCCCTGTCTATACAAAAATGCCGGAACATTCAAAATACTGACTTCTACTGCCTCGCCGTCGACCACATGCACCTTTGTGCGGATGATACCGGATGGAGCATCCAGAACCACTTCTGTGTAGGGTTCCGTGACCGGAACCATTCCGGTCTCCACAAGCATCGATGCCGTACCTATACTACCATGTCTGCACATGTTCAGGCAACCCCCGCTATCCAAAAAAATAACGCCGTAGTCCGCTTCCTCGTGGACCGGCGCAGTCAGAAGTGCTCCGAACATATCACGATGTCCCCGCGGCTCCAGCATAAGTGCCGAGCGCAGATAATCATAATGTTCCATCAGATAGTTCTTTTTATCCATCATCGTCTCACCGGGCAATTCCGGAAAACCATCATAGACGATCCTTGTCGGCTCTCCCATCGTATGCGAATCAATCGTCTTTATATGATACGAATAGTTTCTTTTTTTAGGAGGTGTCATAATGACACCTCCTCGCCGGCTTTGACGCGCACGATCGCTGCCAGCGCCTGCGCGGTTCCTTCCACATCCAAAAGCTCGCTATTGATGATGATATGCTTATGCGCCGGGTCTCCGGGTGCATAATTTGCAAAATATTTGTGATAAGCCATACGCGCTTTATCGACCTCGGCGATCATCCGGCGCGCCTCGTCTTTTTTCATGCCAAGCGTACCGACACAGTTTGCAAGACGGTCCGCGTAGGATGAGTAGATATATACATGGATCGCACTCGGGTCATCGGCAAGTACATAGTCCGCACAGCGTCCGACAATAATGCAGGACTCCTTGGAAGCCAGGTCGCGGATGATCTTCGCCTGTGTCTCAAAGATCTTCTGCTTTTTTTCCATCTAATTCATCTACTATTTTACCAAGAGAATGAAAATGTTCAACCCGAACGTTCTCATTTATCTCTTCACATTTATCTTCTGTCAGCATGGCTCTCACATTATCGAGTCCCGTAATGTTATAAGCGCGAAGCGGTATCTGATACTGTGTCAGGCTCTTTAATTCTTCTGGCATTCCATCCAAAGCTGCCTGCTGTTTGCGAAAAAGCATTCCCGATAACACATCATCATATTCTGAAAGCACACCATTGATAATGAGTGCCTGATTTTTGATCCCCAATTCCGAAAGCTCGGCAGATGCTCTCCTTGCCTCCTTTAACGGTGCTTCCTCCGGTCTTGCGACAAGCAATAAGGTTGTATGCTCTGCATCTGCGAGTGTTTCCACTGCCTTTTTATATACTGTCTTCCTGCTCTCCAAACCGGACAGCTGCCCCAGACAGGAAGCTCCATACGTACTTTCACTGATAAAATTGCTCCATGCTGAAGGAAGCAGGAGCATCCTTAATGTGTGACCGGTCGGTGCTGTATCAAAGATAATGTGGTCGTACTGCTTCTGCAGTTCATCATCCGTAATAAAGTTTGAGAACTCATTAAAAGCTGCGATCTCGATCGTACAGGAACCAGAAAGCTGCTCCTCCATATTTTTGATCACTGTCTCCGGTAGTTTTCCTCTATATGGCGCAATGACACTTTCCCTATATTCAGCCGCTGCTTCCACAGGATTCAGATTGGCTACCACAAGGCCAGGAACTCCGGGGATCGCAACTCCCTTGTTATCAAGTTCCATGGAAAAAACATCCTGCAAGTTAGAAGCAGGATCCGTGCTGACAAGCAACACTTTTTTCCCTGCATCAGCCAGTGAAACAGCTGTCGCACAGGCGGTAGATGTCTTTCCTACACCACCCTTTCCTGTATAAAAAAGGTATTGCGTCAATTTCATATTTTGCGGTAAAAAAGGTTCCATCAGCAGCAGCCTCCTTTGCAACAGCAGCCATTTGTATTTTTATCCTGCACTGAAACTCCGAGTACATCAACAGGCAATCCGAGCCATTCCGTAAATTCTTCATTTGTCGGGTAGTGACCGATCGCTCTGATCTCTCCTTCCACCAAAGTAATGGGCAGATGGTCAACACCATACCGATTGATAAAATCATTCACAACCTGATTGTCTACAAAAGCCTGTGGCGCATTGGAAAGATTGAATCGCTCTACGACGATACCCTTTCCTTCAGTGTGTTTAATACTGTAGAGATCCGAAGTAATTCCGGATCGACACCCACTCCGCAAAGTCCTGTTGCACAGCACATAGCTGGTTCAAATATTTCCATTCTACTCATAAATATTACCTCTCTTTGTGACATGCTCCCACCACTTAAATCATAGATTTTGAAGTGGGGGCTTCCTGTTCAATGGCTCTACTGAGCCAAGTATCCACAGGCTACCCTCGCGTGTCCCGCGATTGTTTTTTGCCCGGATACGGGCATTTTATTACTTTGTCCGGATACGGACGTATTTCCTTTTTTGCTTCCTCCTATGCAGTCAGCATTCTCCTCGCTTCCTCTCGGATGTTGATCGCTGCGTTTTTGTCTCTGTCCATGACGTT
>JAQYOU010000170.1 GCA_028727105.1 bacterium | reverse complement strand
GTAACGAATGATGCGTCCTATAAGGAGCTTCTGATGGCACAGTGCGAGGGATTGTTTAATGATCCGGAAGCGCTCAAGCGCAGCCATTTTGGCATGAACTATAAAGAGCTGAACTGGCAGCTGATCGGTGCCGGCGTAGATCATGCAAGAGTCGACGAGCGGGGAGAGTATTTCTATGACAGTGATCCGGTCTATGGCTCACAGGAAGACTTACAAAAACTTTTTGACGCTGTGCTGGCGGATTTTGATGCAGGCGCATTTTCAGATTATGGATGGAATGGAGCATCAGAAGTCAGTGCAACTATGAATCTGACGCTTCGAACAGACCATAAGCGTGAGGAGATCCGATTTGCAAGTGACGGTGGATATATGTCCTACTTTGACGGTGAAGAACTGCCGAACGGTACACAGATGTATTCTTCCCTGTATCTGACTGACCGCTGCACAAACATCATCAATGCTCTGATCGAGCTGGGTGAGATCGAGAGTGCGGATGACCTGAAAGTACCAGAGGACGCAAGCTTCGGCTAATTTGGAAATCGGTTCACTCGTAACCGTCGTTCCGGTAACAGAAGGGACGGATAATGAAAATGATTGAATAGCGAACCTGAAATATGGTATGATAACCTCGATATGATTTTTATGATATCGGGGTTATTTTTATATTCTGATGAACGAGGAAAGCTATGAACAAGACAACACATAAGATCGCCGCAGTCGCACCCGGCAGTATCGCAGAAGAACTGGAACTGGAACCGGGTGATGTGATCCTGGCGATCAATGATCAGGAATTAGAGGATATATTTGACTATCATTATCTGGTGGAGGACGAGTATCTGGTGATGCTGGTGGAAAAGCCGGATGGCGAGCAGTGGGAGCTGGAGATTGAAAAGGACGATGACGAGGATCTGGGTATCACCTTTGAGAACGGACTCATGGATGATTACAAGTCCTGCTCCAACAAGTGCATTTTCTGTTTTATCGACCAGATGCCTCCGGGCATGCGTGATACGCTGTATTTCAAGGATGACGATTCCAGATTGTCCTTTTTGCAGGGAAATTATGTGACACTGACGAATATGAAGGAAAAGGACATCGACCGTATCATCCGCTACCGTCTGGATCCCATCAATATCTCCGTGCAGACGACAAACCCGGAACTGAGATGCATGATGCTGCACAACCGCTTTGCAGGAGATGCGTTAAAAAAGATTGATACGCTGTATGAAGCAGGCATCCGCATGAACGGACAGATCGTGCTGTGCAAGGGTGTCAATGACGGTGCGGAGCTGGAGCGGAGTATCCGCGATCTTATGAAGTATCAGCCGTATATGGAGAGCGTGTCTGTTGTTCCGGTGGGCCTGTCAAAATTCCGTGAGGGATTGTATCCAATGGAACCCTTTACGAAGGAGGATGCCTGTGAGGTGCTGGATCTGATCCACAGCTGGCAGAAGATCAGCATGGAGCAGCACGGAACTCATTTTATCCATGCCAGCGACGAGTGGTATCTGCTGGCAGAGCGGGAATTACCGCAGGAGGAGAATTATGACGGCTATATCCAGCTGGAAAACGGTGTGGGAATGCTGCGTCTGCTGCAGGAAGAGTTTTCGGAGGCACTTTCGGATGCACCCGGTGATGTGAACCTGAAAAAAGAGGTGTCCATCGCTACCGGTCGTCTGGCTGCACCTCATCTGAAACAGCTGATGGGATCATTGACAGAAAAATATCCGAAGGTGACGGTACATGTTTATCCGATCCGCAATGACTTTTTCGGTGAGATGATCACAGTCTCCGGACTTCTGACCGGTCAGGATCTGAAAAAACAGCTGTCTGAGGAGCCTTTGGGCGAAAAACTGCTGCTTCCCTGCAACATGGTCCGCAGTGAGGAACAGGATTTTCTGGATGATGTGACTGTGGAGGAGCTGGAAAAAACTTTACAAGTTCGGGTAGATATTGTAAAATCAAGCGGAAAAGACTTATTAGATGCAATCATAAAATAAGAAAGGCCCGGTGCCGATGGCGTTGTTTGGCTGGATGCGGTATACGGGAACTGATACAGGAGATATAGAATGAGCAAACCCATCGTGGCGATCGTAGGTCGCCCCAACGTAGGAAAATCAACACTGTTTAATGCGCTGGCAGGATCGCGCATATCCATCGTGCAGGACACGCCCGGTGTGACCCGCGACCGTATTTATGCGGACGTCAGCTGGCTGAATTATAATTTTACGATGATCGACACCGGAGGTATCGAGCCGGACAGCGGAGATGTGATCCTCTCCCAGATGCGTGAGCAGGCACAGATCGCCATCGACACCGCTGACGTGATCATTTTTATCGTGGATGTGCGGCAGGGCATGCAGGATGCGGATTCCAAGGTGGCTGATATGCTACGCCGATCCCATAAGCCGGTCATCCTGGCAGTGAATAAAGTAGACAATTTTGAAAAGATGATGATGGATGTCTACGAATTTTATAATCTCGGTATGGGAGAGCCGCTCCCGGTGTCTGCTGCTTCCATGCTGGGCATCGGAGATCTGCTGGATGAGGTGGTGAAGCATTTTCCGGATCGTACAGGAACTGATGAGGAGGATGACCGTCCGAAGATCGCGGTGGTCGGAAAGCCCAATGTGGGAAAATCCTCCCTTGTGAACCGTCTGACCGGAGACAACCGTGTGATCGTATCGGATATCGCAGGAACGACCCGTGATGCCATCGATACGCCGGTGAAATATCACGGAAAAGAATATGTATTTATTGACACGGCGGGACTCCGCCGCAAAAATAAGATCAAAGAGGAAATCGAACGATACAGTATCATCCGTGCGGTGACTGCCGTGGAACGTGCGGACGTGGTGCTTCTGGTCATTGATGCGACGGAGGGTGTGACGGAGCAGGATGCGAAGATCGCCGGAATCGCCCATGAGCGTGGCAAGGGTATCATTATCATGGTGAACAAGTGGGATGCGGTGGAAAAGGATGATAAGACGATTTACCGTCACACGGAAAAGATCCGCCAGATCCTTAGCTTTTTGTCCTATGCGGAGATCATGTTCATCTCTGCGAAGACCGGACAGCGTGTACAGAATGTGTATGATATGATCGATATGGTCATCGAGAATAATTCCATGCGTATTGCCACCGGTGTCTTAAATGAGATCGTGGCGGAGGCAGTAGCCATGCAGCAGCCGCCCACAGATAAGGGCAAACGCCTGAAGATCTACTATGTGACCCAGGTATCGGTAAAGCCGCCGACCTTTGTCATCTTTGTCAACGACAAGGAACTGGCACATTTTTCCTATGTGCGCTATCTGGAGAACCGGATCCGGGATGCGTTCGGCTTCCGGGGCACGTCATTAAAATTTATTGTCCGTGAGCGGAAGGAGGAGCAGTAGTTCGATGTTAGCACGTATTATCTCAATCTTGATCGGTTATGCCTGCGGGCATTTCCTTACCGGATTTTTCTATGGAAAAACACAGCATGTGGATCTTCGAAAAGTCGGCAGCGGAAACGTGGGAACGACGAACACCTATCGTAATCTGGGGCCGAAGGCGGGGATCCTGACACTGCTTGGTGATGTGTTTAAGGTGGTGCTTTCTGTGTTGATCGTTTGGCTGATCTACCGCAATCATGCTGATGTGAATGTCAAGGTGCTCGAATACTATGCAGCACTTGGCACGATCCTCGGACACAATTTCCCGATCTTTATGAAATTTCACGGCGGCAAAGGAATTGCCTGCACTGGCGGTCTGATGGTGGCAGTATGCCCGATCTGTGTGCCGATCTGCCTGACCATTTTCCTTGTGACCGTACTGACTGTAAAATATGTATCTCTGGGATCTATTCTGGTATGCATCAGCTTTTTTATCCAGATCCTTGTTTTTGGACAGAACGGAATGCTGGGTCTGTCCGGAGCCGATCTGATGGAGGTGTACATATTGGCGGCCATTGTCATGGTGCTTGGCATCGTCAGACATCACGCGAATATCGGACGGCTTTTAAAGGGCACAGAGAGCAAGTTTTCCTTTAAACCGAAGAAAGAAGCGTAAGTCAACAGGAACCCGGCATATGGATTTCATGATCCGCATGTCCGGACAGGAGATATATGATGAGAGAAGAAACAATCAAAATTGTTTATCATACCGACAAGATCGATAAACTGACCTATATTGACGGCAAGTCCGACTGGATCGATCTGCGTGCGGCGGAGGATGTGGAGTTTCATGCCGGAGAGTTCAAGCTGGTAAATCTTGGCGTATCCATGCAGCTTCCGGAAGGCTATGAGGCCCATGTGGTGCCCCGCAGCTCTACATTCAAGAATTACGGACTGATCCAGACGAATTCCTGTGGGATCATCGACCAGACTTATTGTGGTCAGAATGATATCTGGCGCTGGCCTGCGTATGCGACGAGAGATGTGGTCGTTCATGCCAATGACCGGATCTGCCAGTTCCGCATTGTGGAAAATCAGCCAAAGATCCGGTTTGACGAGGTGGAATTTCTGGAGGGAGAGGACCGCGGCGGTTTTGGTTCCACCGGAAAAAATTAGCGATACGGCTGTCGGCGATGGGAGGATGGATGCATGCTGATCGTTTATCCTGATTATTACGAGGATTTTTCATGTACTGCCGGTGACTGCGAGGATACCTGCTGCGCAGGCTGGGAGATTGTGATAGATCCGAAATCTTTAAAAAAATATCATGAGTCAAAGACCTTAAAAAGACGTCTCCTGCGCGACATTCAGTGGCGCAAGGGGACGTTTCGTCAGTGCAGGGACGGCAGGTGTGCCTTCCTTCGGGAAGACGGGCTGTGTGACCTGTACCGGAAGCTCGGCGCAGACAGTCTTTGCCGGACATGCCGCACGTATCCGAGACATACGGAGGAATTTGAGAATGTGCGTGAGATCACGCTGTCCATCTCCTGCCCGCAGGTGGCACGAATACTGATGGAGAGGTCGGAACCGGTACGTTTTCTGGAAAAGGAAACCTGCAGAGAGGAGAACTATGAAGACTTCGATTATTTTCTGTTTTCCTGTCTGACGGATGCGCGGGTGGTGATGATCCGGATCTTACAGAACCGCGAATTGGCGATTGATGAACGGCTGCTTTTGGTGCTCGGCATTGCCCATGATCTGGAGGTGCGATACCGCCGGGGCAGACTGGGTGAGACAGATGAGGTGCTGGCGCGGGCTGAGAGTTCACATGCATTGAAAAAAGTGCGGGAACAACTGGAGCATCGCAGGGGAGAATCGGAGAAGCGTTATGCGCTTGCAAAACAGCATTTTTACCGTCTGTGTGAGCTGGAGCGGCTTCGGGATGCCTGGGATCAGGTGCTGATCGAGACGCAGATGATCCTGTATGTACAGGGCCCGGAGCCCTACGATGCGCTGCACGCGGAGTTTGCGGCCTGGGCTGCAGCGAATGCCCCGAATCTGAATGTGCAGCTGGAGCAGCTGGCGGTGTATTTTATCAGCACCTATTTTCCGGGTGCGGTCTATGATGGCAGGATCTACGGAAAGGCAGACACGGCAGTGGGGTATGTGGCGCAGCTGTATGATCTGTTTGTGGCCCGCTGGCTAAAAAATGAAAAGCAGCTGGACACGGAGGATGTGATCGAGCTGGTGTACCGCTATTCCAGAGAGATTGAGCATTCAGACCCGAATCTGGAGGAGATGGAGTCATACCGCTGGTGGACGATCGGCGGATCGTGATCGCAGAGAGGGAAAGACATCGTTGATTTGAGCAAATGAAGAAATGATATGAAAGAATGCCGGAAGTGACTGACACAAAACATATGTGGGATACAAAAGGAGATTCAATATGCAGATCAGAAGAGCAGAAAATAAGGATATGGACGGCATCAATAAGCTGTTAAATCAGGTGCTGATGGTGCACCACAACGGCAGACCGGATCTGTTTCAAGCAAATGTAAAAAAATACAAGGACGACCAGCTTTTGGAGATTATTGCGGATGACGAACGCCCGATCTTTGTAGGTGTGGATGAAAATGAGCAGGTGATGGGTTATGCCTTCTGTGTCTTTGAGCATCACAAGGATGATAATATCCTGACGCCCATCAAGACACTTTACATTGATGACCTGTGTGTGGATGAGACATTGCGCGGACAGCATGTGGGCAGTCAGATCTATGAGTATGTGCTTGCATTTGCAAAGGAGAGCGGCTGCTACAATGTGACGCTCAATGTGTGGGAGTGCAATCCCTCCGCTAAGAAATTTTACGAGACAATGGGGCTTGTACCGTACAAGACCGGCATGGAGAAGATTTTATAGTTTTTTGGCTTTGAACTGATATCGAATAAGAACAGACTGGAGATGGAAACATGAAGCTGAGTGAATTAAAGGAACACCAGAGTGCACAGATCATACAGATCGAAGGAAAAGGCGCACTGCGTCATCACCTGCTGGATATGGGACTGACACCCCGGACGGTAGTGACACTTCGAAAGGTGGCACCTATGGGTGATCCTGTTGAGATCGAGCTGCGGGGCTATGAGCTGACGCTCCGTTTGGCAGAGGCTGCCAATATTGAAGTGGAGCTTGTGGAGGAGCAGGTACGCGGGACTGAACACGAAAAAAAGGTACGTCGCACGCAGTCACAGCATCCCGGTATGGGAGAACTTGGAGATGCGGAGGACTGGAAACAGCACAAGCTGGGAGAGGCAATCCCGAAGGGCCAGCCCATCCGCTTTGCACTGGCCGGCAACCAGAACTGTGGAAAGACAACGCTGTTTAACCAGCTGACCGGCTCTAACCAGCATGTGGGCAATTTCCCCGGAGTGACGGTGGACCGCAAGGACGGTACGATCCGCAATCATCCGGAGGCGACCGTGACGGATCTTCCCGGTATCTATTCGTTGTCACCCTATTCCAACGAGGAGATTGTGACCCGTGATTTTCTGCTGCGAAGTAAGCCGGAAGGCATTATCAATATCGTGGATGCCACCAATATCGAGCGAAACCTCTGCCTGACGATGCAGCTCATGGAGTTGGGTATTCCCATGGTGCTGGCACTGAATATGATGGACGAGGTGCGGGATAATGGCGGAACGATCTACATCAATGATCTGGAACGGATCTTAGGTATTCCGGTAGTGCCGATCAGTGCGGCGAAAAATGAGGGTATCGAAGAGCTGATCAATCATGCCATGCATGTGGCCCGCTATCGTGAGGCACCGGGACGCATTGATTTCTGTCCGGTGGGCGGTGACAAAAGCGATGCCACAGGAGCGGTACACCGCTGCATCCATGCAACGGCGCATCTGGTGGAACCCTTTGCCCGAACGGCAGGCTTGCCGGTTCGATTTACTGCCACGAAGCTGGTTGAGGGTGATCGACTGGTCATCGAGGCGCTGCAGCTTCCCGATGAGGAACAGGCTGCGCTGGAGACGATCATCTCCAACATGGAAAAGGAGGGAGGCGTGGAACGTGAGGCAGCCCTCGCGAACATGCGCTTTGACTTTATTGAAAAGCTATGTGCACAGACGGTCGTGCGTCCCCATGAGAGTAAGGAGCACATCCGAAGTGTAAAGATCGATCGGATCCTGACCGGGAAATACACGGCAATCCCGTGCTTTATCGGAATCATGGCACTGGTGTTTGTCATGACCTTCGGACTGATCGGGGCGTGGCTGTCCGATCTGATGTCACTGGGTGTGGATGCACTAATCGGGCTCATCGACAAAGGACTTACGCTCTGGCAGGTGAATCCGGTGGTACATAGTCTGGTGGTAGACGGTATCTGTCAGGGTGTCGGAAGCGTCTTAAGCTTCCTTCCGACGATCGTAACGCTGTTTTTCTTCCTGTCGATCCTGGAGGACACGGGCTATATGGCGCGCGTAGCGTTTGTCATGGATAAGCTGCTGCGAAAGATCGGACTTTCCGGACGAAGCTTTGTGCCAATGCTCATCGGTTTTGGATGTTCCGTGCCTGCGATCATGGCCACCAGAACGCTCTCCAGTGAGCGGGACCGTAAGATGACGATCCTTTTGACACCCTTTATGAGCTGCAGCGCAAAGCTGCCGATCTATGCACTGTTTACCACTGCGTTTTTTCCGAGGCCCTGGCGTCCGGTAGTGATGGTTGGATTGTACTTCTTCGGCATCATATGCGGAATTTTATATGCGCTGATCCTGTGCAAGACCAAATTTACCGGAGAACCGGTGCCCTTTGTCATGGAGCTTCCGAACTACCGTCTTCCGGCGGCAAAGAGTGTGGGACAGCTGATCTGGGAAAAGGCGAAGGACTTTATACAAAAGGCATTTACGATCATTTTCCTTGCAACGATCATCATCTGGTTCCTGCAGAGCTTTGATTTCCGATTAAATGTTGTGACCTCTCCGGACGAGAGCCTGCTGGCGATGCTGGGCGGTCTGATCGCACCGATCTTTGCACCCCTTGGCTTTGGTGACTGGCGGATCGCAACGGCGCTGATCACCGGTTTTACGGCGAAGGAGAGCGTGGTATCCACGCTGACAGTTCTGCTTGGGGGAAATGTTTCGGCATTATCAACACTATTTACGCCTTTCAGTGCCAGTGTATTTTTGGTATTTACACTGCTGTATACACCTTGTGTGGCTGCCATCGCCACGGTAAAACGTGAGATGGGTGGCAGAGGAGCCGCTGCGCTGACCGTGTTCGTGCAGTGTCTGATCGCATGGCTGATGGCGTTTCTTGTGCGGCTTGTGGGGCTGGCGATCGGGCTGGTTTGAAAATTTTTTTAAAAAATTTTCGTGCAAAATGTCCTTTGCCAATTGTAAAAAAATCAGTAAAATAAACATACAACGAGTAGCATTTATGCGTAATTCCGGTTGCGCATGAATGCTTTTTCAAATTGTGGTGAGCAAAAGCCTGATATGAAAAGGAGAGTATGTTTATGATGTATGAAATCGGGGATTATGTGGTGAAACCGGGAAACGGTGTGTGCAGAGTGGAGGATATTCTTCATTTGGATATTTCGGGTGCAGATAAGAAGCAGCTCTACTATTTGTTTATTCCCATCTCTGACCATAATCAGAAGGTTTATGTGCCGACGCATACTGCGGATGAAAATTTCCGGAAGGCCATGAGCGAGAAAGAAGCGTGGGACTTTATCGAAAAGATTCCCACCATCGGGGAATTGTGGATCGATAATGAAAAACTCCGCGAACGCAGATACAAGGAGGCCGTGCAAAGCTGTGTGCCGGAAGATCTGGTGGCGATCATCAAGATGACGTATCTGCGCAAAAAGAAGCGGACAGAGCAGGGGAAAAAGAGTACGGTTTCCGATGAGCGGTATTTCCGCCTCGAGGAGAGTTATCTGTACTCGGAAATGGGCTTTGCTTTGAATAAGGAGAAAGATGAGGTGTGCCGACTGATCATTGACACGGTAAAAAGCGGGAAAAAGCCAGTGTGATGGTGCAGAGCGGCCATATCATTTATAGCTTCCTGTGACACTCGGCTCCGTAGGTAGGCATAAATGATATGTTCTAAATCAGGAGGAAATGATAATGTTGCTTATTATTGCATGAATCTTATTGGTGGAAATGTGGGAAAGAGATTGCAGATCAGATGCGTTTTTGCCCGGAGTGTGGCACGCCGGTTGAAGTGATGGATGTGCCCGGAGAAATCCAGCAGATGACATCTGACAGTCAGAAGAAGAATCAGGAAAAGGGCATTTATGTTGAGCAGAATTTTGGTACACTGCACCAGCTGACTGAGAAAGCGGTATCCCGAGTTGTATCCGAATGTGAACTATGGAGATGCCTTTGAGGCATATTTTACAGATTGTTGCTGGGAATATTTTGAGTCTACAGATCACCAGGATGTGGTGGAGTTTCACGGAACTTGTCTGTATGGTGGGGAGAATGTCAATGTGACCATTCAGTTTTGTTGTCTTATGAGGAGCAGACATTTGAGGTGTAAGCGCTGGAAATTGATGGCGAGGCGCAGCCGGAATATACTATTGCAATTCTTCTGGCAGATATATTCGAAGGCTATGCATCGGAATAAAATGTTTGGAGCAGTATTTATAGAGTAGCTTTCCATGATTATTTTTGAATAATTCAAATTTGTCCTACAAGTTCATTGTGAACTTGTAGGATTTTTGATACTATTAAGAAAGGCAAGTAATATTTCAACCTGTTAGTCATAGATGGTGGAGGTAATAAAAAATGACACCAAGAACATTTCTATGGATTGAAGATAGGAAAGGCAAAGCAAGCTATAAATTTTGGAGTTGTCTTTTCCATCAATTATGTCCTGATGTTGTGGTAGAAAGTAAAAAGAATAATAGTGAACTTGTAAAGGCTGTTAATAAATTGGATGATACAGATAACAGATATGTGATTGTATTTGATAATTCATTTGATAATCCGCAGGTGGCAATGGAACAGAAGCTGTTGAAGCAGTATGCAGATAAGAAAAAGAATGTTGTGCTTATAGATATTATCTGCTTTGAGTATATTCTGCTGGAATTTAAAAACTTGCTCAGCTGGATTTATGCACCAGATGATGAATTCCTGAAAAAGAGAGCTGGGGCAATATTGGCGAGAGAAAAACTGATTCATACTCTTGAAATTGGAAATATGAATTATAGAGATATAAAAGAGATTGTGGAGTATGACATATATATTGAAGAACATAATATAGAGCAGCTCGCGTCAAAACTTTTATTTGATTTAACCAGAAATACAGGATTTGAAGTTTCAAAGGGTAGTATTGGAGACTGCTGGATTAAGTCATGCTGTGAATGGGAAGATCGTGTGGATAATGATCTTTGTGGCTTAGATAGCATGAGATTGTCTATTCGAGATAAAATGAAAAGCATATATGAAGGGACTTGTTTAAAAATGCAGTTTTGTGGGGTGGGATTGGAGATGGAATTATGATTACAATTTTTAAAAATAAACAAGATATACCAGAGAATATGGAATATGTGGAATTGAATGATCTTTTTTTTAATCAAAACACGGTATCTTTAATAGATAAACGGGCTGAGATGATTATAGGTACGATTGACAAGGTAAAGCTGATCAGCAAATATAAAATTTGCTCAAGATTTAATGATGTCGCGCTTGATATTGACAGACTTTCAGCCGGGTGCAAGACGGTATTGAATGTGCTATATTATCCTGACAAGGTATTTTGCATGAAAGAATGTGGAAATAATGCTTTAGAAGTTCTGTATGGCTTGGAGTATGGAAATGTATGCAGTGAGTATGCTTTGATCCCATTTTCAATGGAGTCGGTTGTTGTTCAGACGAAAGACAGTAAAATGCGAATCAGCGATTATGAAGAATTAAAGGAGTGGTGGGACGATGAAAAGTAAGCCAATAGTTATGGATCATTTTTCGACGATCCATTCTTCATTTATTGTTAATTTTACATTTAAGAATAATATAACTATTTTGATGGGAGATTCCGGCACTGGTAAGACGGCTGCCTTTTCATTTATTAGAGAGTGTATGGCTGTAAATTCGAAAATTCTTTGTTTAAATTATCTGGATTTTCAAAAGGATATTAAGAATATTATCAGTAATACTGAAGGAAAGTTGATAGTTATAGATAATGCAGATATTCTGTTGGATGATGCTACGAGAAAATACATTTCGCTGGATGATAGAAACCAGTATCTGATTATCGGAAGAAATCCTAAGAATCTTTTTACAACTAAGGAGAATTTATTTGAGTTGATAAGCAAGAATGTAGGAGAGCAGACAGAATTCACAATTAAGGAATATTTGTAGAGAAGATTAAAATTGTAGATCCGTGAGGGGAGGATTTTAAACAGGATGGAATGGATACAACAACTGGATCTTTCAATTTTATTATTTATCCAGGAGCATCTGCGCACTGCGTGGATGAACGGCTTCTGGGATTTTATCACGCACTTTGGTGATGGAGGTGTGTTTTGGATCCTCCTGACGATCGCGCTTTTGATCCCGAAGAAGACGAGAAAAGTGGGGATCGTGGCAGGCTGTTCCCTGATCCTGAATTTTCTGATTACGAATGTGACATTGAAACCGCTGGTGGACCGTGTGCGTCCGTATAATTACTCTGATTTGATCATTCCCCTGGGAAGGATCCCGTCAGAGGCGTCGTTTCCCTCCGGGCACACAAGCGCATCTTTTTCCTGTGCGCTCATCTATGTGCGGATGCTTCCAAAGAAATACGGTATTCCGCTTGTGGTGCTGGCAACGTTGATCGCCTTGTCCAGACTCTACCTGTGCGTACATTTTCCCACAGATGTGCTGGGGGGATTTCTGGTGGCAATGTTTTCCAGTGTGGTGGTTTATGCCTGCTATCAGCGTCTGGAGCAGAAAAAACAGCCTTAGATAATCAGTTTTTTATGAAATTGTACCTGTTTTCTTGACTTTTTAATAGAAAAGTGGTTTAATCGTTAAAGTGAAATCAATGCTTCAACGCGTTGAAGTAGCGAAAGGAGAGAAAACAATGAAAAAGAAAATTTTATCAGTAGTTTTAGCATCTGCTATGATGCTTTCTCTTGCAGCATGCGGTTCTACAGAGTCATCTGCACCGTCAACCGATGCAGCAGCAACAGAGGACACTGCAGCAACAGAGGACGCAGCAGCTGCAGATGATGCAGCAGCTTCTGACGATGCAGCAGCATCTGATGAGAGTTACACCATTGGTATCTGCCAGCTGGTACAGCATGACGCGCTGGATGCGGCAACACAGGGATTTAAGGATTCTCTGATCGAGGAACTGGGCGAGGATAAGTTAACCTTTGACGAGCAGAATGCCCAGGGTGATCCTGCGACCTGTGCAACGATTGTAAACGGATTTGTATCATCAGGTGTCGATTTGATCCTTGCAAATGCGACTCCCGCACTGCAGGCCGCAGCCGCAGGAACCGATACTATTCCGATCCTTGGAACATCTGTTACAGAGTACGGTGTGGCCTTAGAGCTTGACGATTTTAACGGTACGGTTGGAACAAACATTTCCGGAACTTCCGATCTGGCTCCCTTAGACGGACAGGCGGATATGATTCAGGAGTTATTCCCGGATGCAAAGAACATTGGTCTGTTATACTGCTCTGCAGAGGCAAACTCACAGTATCAGGTAGATACCGTAAAGGGCTTCCTTGAGGAGAAGGGTTACATCTGTGAGTTCTATGCATTCTCAGATTCCAACGATCTGTCAGCAGTAGCAACAAAGGCAGCTGAGAACAGCGATGTGATCTACGTGCCCACCGATAACACCTGTGCAAACAATACAGAGCTCATCAAGAACATCTGCATGCCTGCAAAGGTTCCGGTTGTAGCCGGTGAAGAGGGTATCTGTTCAGGATGTGGTGTTGCAACCCTTTCCATCAGCTACTATGACCTTGGCGTTGCTACCGGAAAAATGGCAGCAAAGATCTTAACCGGCGAGTCAAAGATCGAAGAGATGCCCATCGAGTACGCACCGAACTTTACAAAGAAGTACAACAAGGAGATCTGTGAGGAGCTTGGCATTACCATTCCTGACGGATATGAGGCAATTGAGTAATCCATCTGTATAACAGACATAGAAATACAGCAATCAAACTGCGGAAACAATGAGCAGTGATAGGTCGGGGTAGAAACTATCCCGGCCTATAGCCGTTTTTAGATTTTAAAAATAATTATTTGAGACACAGGAGGAAATCATGGATATCAGCAGCTTGTTCATCGCTATGCCCGGGGCAGTAGCGCAGGGACTTATTTGGGGAATCATGGCGATCGGTGTGTATATCACCTTTCGTATTCTGGATATCGCGGATCTGTCCGTGGACGGTACGATGTGTACCGGCGCTGCCGTCTGCATTATGATGATGCAGAGCGGCACCAACGTTTGGGTTGCAATGCTGGTGGCAACACTTGTAGGAATGGTTGTGGGACTTGCAACAGGAATCTTTCACACCGTGATGGGAATTCCGGCGATCCTTGCAGGTATTTTGACCCAGCTGGGTCTGTGGGGTGTGAATTTAAAGATCATGGGCAAAGCAAACCAGGCGATCAATGTGGACAAGTATGATCTGCTTGTATCTTTAAGATATGTAAAGAACTCCATATTAGATAAAAATTCGATTGTCATAGTTGTGTTATTTATTCTTGTGATCATTGCCATTTTATATTGGTTCTTCGGAACGGAGCTTGGAAGCAGTATCCGTGCCACCGGCTGTAACGAAAACATGGCAAGAGCACAGGGCATCAACACAAACTTCAACAAGGTGCTGGGTCTGATGATCTCAAACGGTCTGGTTGCTCTGGCAAGTGCATTGCTTGGTCAGTATCAGGGCTTTGCTGATATCAACATGGGAAAAGGCGCGATCGTCATTGGTCTTGCTGCCGTGATCATCGGGGAAGCAATCTTCGGAAAGATCTTTAAGAATTTTGCCACAAAGCTGTTGGCAGTGGCTTTGGGCGGCGTTATCTACTTTATCGTTCTCCAGATCGTAATTTGGCTGGGTGTGGACACAAACCTGTTAAAGCTGTTCCAGGCACTGGTAGTTGCAGTATTCCTTGCAGTACCCTACTGGAAGAGCCGTTACTTTACGAAACCGAAACAAATACAAGAGTGATTTCTAATGGAGAAGCATGCGATTTTCTCGCTGCACCTGGCGTGCGAAAGCTCGAAAATCGCATTGCTTCTAAATAGAGAATTCATGCAACACTTGCGACTTTGCACGTACGGTGCGGAGCAGGTGTGCATGATTCTAAATGAATTAGGCGAGTGCGAAACTCATTCATAACGTGAAACGAGAATGTGAAGCACCATGTATTGCAGTGTACTTTGGAGCGGCTGGTACTTAGTGACCGTATTTTGGTCACTTATGTACCACTGCCAGCGACAAGTAGCGAGAGCGTGCCTGCAATGCTGGTGCTCACATGACCGTGAAAATAACGTAAATAGTTTCGCAAGTGCCGAATATTTCTCAAAATAAAAAGTGGAGGATGAAGAACAATGCTACAGATGAGCAATATATATAAGACCTTCAACGCAGGAACCGTTAATGAAAAGACCGCCCTGCGCAACCTGTCCCTCACACTGGAGGATGGCGATTTTGTGACAGTCATCGGCGGCAACGGTGCTGGAAAATCCACGATGCTGAATGCGATCGCAGGAACCTGGCCGGTGGATCAGGGATCGATCGTGATCGATGGAGAGGATGTGACGAAACTCCCCGAATATAAGCGTGCAAAGTATTTGGGACGCGTGTTTCAGGATCCGATGACAGGAACAGCTGCAACGATGGAGATTCAGGAGAATCTTGCACTTGCCATGCGCCGCGGCGAGAGCCGTACCCTGCGCGCAGGGATCAAGGAGAAAGAGCGTCAGCAGTACCGCGAGATGTTGGCAACCCTGGGTCTGGGACTGGAAGACCGCATGACCTCTAAGGTAGGTCTGCTTTCCGGAGGACAGAGACAGGCGCTGACACTGCTGATGGCTACCTTAAAGAAGCCGAAGCTCTTACTTTTGGATGAGCACACCGCTGCGCTGGACCCGAAGACCGCAGCAAAGGTGCTGGAGACCACAGATATGATCATCAACCGCGATCATCTGACCACACTGATGATCACCCACAACATGAAGGACGCCATTGCCCATGGCAACCGTCTGATCATGATGATGGAGGGCCGGATCATTCTGGACATTCGCGGTGAGGAGAAAAAGAAGCTCACCGTATCTGATCTGTTACACAAGTTTGAGGAAGAGAGCGGCGAGGAGTTCGCAAATGATAAGGCAATCCTCGGCTAAGCAGTAATAAATAGAACGATCGTAGCCGAATAGAAACATTTTCACAGAGGAATCGTACAATATTCACCAACTTTTGTTTTTTGAAAAAAACCTTTGACAAGAGGAGGTAAGTATTGTACGATTATTTTAACAAAAAAACCGAAACGTTTCGGTTTTGAAATTTCATTGAGAACGGATCAATCAGAGGAGGAAAAAAAGATGCCTTTAGTTACTTCAAAAGAGATGTTATCAGATGCCCAGAAGGGCGGTTATGCAGTAGGAGCATTCAACGCAGAAAATATGGAAATGGTGAAAGCGATCATTAAAGCTGCCGAGGAGTTACAGGCACCTGTCATGATCCAGACAACACCCTCCACAGTAAAATATGCAAGCTTAGAGATGTTTGCGGCAATGGTTGCAGCGGAGGCAAAGAGCGCCAGCGTTCCCGTATGTCTGCACTTAGATCACGGCAGCAGCTTTGATCTGGCAGTTCGTGCGATCAAAGAGGGCTATACATCTGTTATGATCGACGGATCAAAGCTTCCTTTCGAGGAGAACATTGATGTGAGCGCCCGTGTGGCAGCAGTTGCACATCCCAACAACATTCCGGTGGAGGCAGAGCTTGGCAAGGTCGGCGGAAAAGAGGATGATCTCGTGGCTGTCGCAGACACCAATACCGATCCCGCCGAGGCAAAGGAATTTGTAGAAAAGACCGGCATTGATTCACTGGCAGTTGCCATTGGAACCGCACATGGCTTCTATGTGGGCACACCGGTTCTCGACAAGGAGCGCTTATCAGAGATCCGCGCGGTCGTTGATATCCCGCTTGTTCTGCACGGAGCATCCGGATTGTCCGATGAGGACGTAAAGGATTGTGTAAAGCGTGGTATCTGTAAAGTGAATTTTGCAACAGAGCTTCGCGTAGCTTACACAGATGCCGGAAAGGCATTATTAAAGGAAAAGCCGGATACCTTTGATCCGAAGAAGCTTGGTGAGGTAGGAATGGCAGCAGTGACAGAGCTTGTAAAGAACCGGATGAAGGTTTGTGGCTGCGACGGCAAAGCAATCTAATGGCTGCGACCATCAAGGACATTGCAAACCGCACGGGACTGGGTCTGGCAACGATCTCTTCGTATTTAAACGGTGGAAATGTCCGTGAAAAAAACAGGGAAAAGATTGAACTTGCTATTAAAGAATTAAACTTTGAAGTCAATGAGGTCGCCCGGGGGTTGAAGACGAACCGCACACACACCATCGGAGTCGTGATCCCGGAGCTAAACAATATCTTCTGTACGGAGATCATCACCGGAATGGAGGATATCCTTCGAAAAAAAGGCTATGCGACGATCGTCTGCGACTGCAGAACAGATAAGAAATTAGAGCGCGAGGCGGTGGATTTTTTATACCGCAAGCGTGTGGATGGCATCATCAACATGCCGGTGGATTCCACAGGAGCGCATTTAAAACAGTTTGAGACGGCAAAAAAGCCCATCGTTATCATTGACCGAAAGCTGCCGCAGATCGCCTGTGACAGTGTGCTGGTGGATAACCGGGATGCGGCGAAAAAAGCAGTGGATATCCTGATCCAAAACGGGCACAGTAAGATCGGCCTGATCACCGGTCCGGAGGATATCTACACTGCAAAGGAGCGTTACTTTGGCTATGAGTCAGCGCTGATGGAGGCCGGGATCCCTGTAGATCCGGCGCTTGTTGTGCACAGTGACTATACGATCCGGGGAGCAGTGGCCGGTGTGGAGCAGCTTCTGGATGCACATCCGGAGGTGACGGCACTGTTTGCTGCGAACTATGAAATGACAATGGGTACCATGATCGTGCTCAATGAACGGGGCATCAGTATTCCGGAGGAAATGTCTGTCATCGGTTTTGACAACCGGGAGTTTGCAAGGGCTCTTCATCCGAGGCTCACGATCATCACACAGCCGACGGAGGCGATCGCTGCACAGGTGGCACAGACGATCCTGGACCGCTTAGAGCAGGGCAAAGAGGCGGCACCAAAGGAAATCTATCTGCAGACTGAGGTGATGGCAGGAAGATCGGTGAAGCAACTATCAGAGATTTCACATCAAAGAGTTCATATCAGAAACTGAATGTCGGAGAATCAATAGAGGAGAAATATCGTGGGGACATATTTATTAGGAATAGATATCGGCACAAGCGCCTGTAAGGTAGCTGTTTTTGAGAAAAACGGACATGTGCTGGCACAATCCAATCAGCCGTATCAGTTGTATTATCCGCACCCCGGCTGGGTGGAGCAGGATGCAGATGAGTGGTGGAATGCGATCTGTGACGGTATCAAAGAAGTATTGGATCAGAGTAAGATCACACCGGCAGACATCGCAGGTATCGGCATTGACGGACAGAGCTGGTCGGCAATTCCGGTTGATAAAAAAGGAAATGCACTGGCGCGCACACCCATCTGGATGGATACCCGGGCACGGGATATCTGTGACAGGGTAAAAAAAGAGGTTGGCTTTGAACGGATCTTTGAGGTGGCAGGCAATGATTTTCTGCCCAGCTACACCACTCCGAAGATGTTGTGGTTCAAGGAAAATGAACCGGAGATCTATAAGAATACTTACAAATTCATGCAGAGCAACAGTTACATCGCGTTGAAGCTCACCGGTGTCATGAGCATGGATTACTCCCAGGGATACGGCGTTCACTTTTTCAAGATGGACGACTGTACCGTGGATGAGGCACTGGCAAAGGAGCTGGGCCTATCGGCAGACCTGATCCCGGAGCTTCATGAATGTCATGATGTGATCGGCCGTGTGACTGCGGAAGCTGCGGCGCTGACAGGACTTGCAGAAGGAACA
Organism: bacterium; assembly: GCA_028727105.1. Taxonomy (GTDB): domain Bacteria; phylum Bacillota; class Clostridia; order Lachnospirales; family Lachnospiraceae; genus W0P33-017. The sequence goes on along the minus strand of JAQYOU010000170.1, from coordinate 20,884 downwards.
CCGGTAGTGGCAGGAGGCCTGGACGCGGCCTGCGGAACACTGGGCGCAGGCGTATATCTGCCGGGACAGACTCAGGAGCAGGGCGGTCAGGCAGGCGGCATGAGCATCTGCGTGGATCATGCGCTGGCGCATCCGAAGCTGATCTTAAGCCCCCATGTGGTGCCCGGCATGTGGCTTTTACAGGGCGGAACCGTTGGAGGCGGCGGAACCCTGCGCTGGTTCAAACAGGAATTTGGTAAAGATCTGTCTTTCGATGAGCTGACTGCACTGGCTGAGCCGATTTCCGCAGGCAGTGAGGGCGTGATCTTCCTGCCGTATATGGCGGGTGAGCGCTCACCCATCTGGAACCCGGATGCGAAGGGTGTCTATTACGGACTTGGTTTTGATAAGACGAAAGGACATATGGTTCGTGCAACATTGGAAGGTGTCGCATATTCGTTGGAGCACAACTTACGTGTGGCAGCGGAGACCGGTGCAGAAGTCGGTGAGCTGATCGCCATGGGCGGGGCAAGCAACAGCCGTCTGTGGACGCAGATCAAGGCGGACGTGACCGGAAAGACGATCAAGGTTCCTACATCAGATACTGCAACCACACTGGGTGCAGCCATTTTAGCAGGTGTTGGCACCGGCGTGTATGAGAGCTTCCAGGAAGCGCTGGATGAGACGATCGTGATCACCCGCGTACAGGAGCCGGATATGGAAGCACATGAACAGTACAAAAAATACATGCAGATGTATCTTGACCTGTCAGAAACATTAACTCCGGTATTTAACAAAGTATATGAAAAAATATAAAGAAAGGGTAACTGTCTGTGAAGGAACTGAACAGTTACGAAGAAGGTTACATAAAATGACAATGAAAGCAGGCGTCGTACATGGCGTAAAGGACATTCGTTATGAGGACATTGAAAAGCCGGTTCCGGGCCCCGGACAGGTGCTGGTAAAGGTAAAATACACCGGTATCTGTGGTTCGGATCTTCCCCGTGTCAATGAGGGAACGGCTCATTACACACCGATCGTTTTAGGTCATGAATTTTCAGGAACCGTGGCAGAGGTTGGCGAGGGCGTGACCAGCGTAAAACCCGGTGACCGGGTGGCAGGAATTCCCCTTGTTCCCTGTATGAAATGCGAGGACTGTCAAAAGGGTAATTACTCTCTGTGCAAGCATTATGATTTTATCGGTTCCCATTCTTTCGGAAGCTACGCAGAGTATGTGTGCGTGCCCGAGGCAAATGCGGTCAAATTTGACGATTCCGTAAGCTTTGAAAAGGGCGCATTTTTTGAGCCTGCCACGGTGGCACTTCACGGACTGGAGCGCACGGATTATAAGGGTGGAAAGACCGTTGCGATCCTTGGCGGCGGAACCATCGGTATGATGACAATGCAGTGGGCAAAGATCTTTGGGGCAAAGAAGGTCGTTGTATTTGATATCGTGGATGAGCGTCTGGAGCTTGGCATGCGTCTCGGCGCAACTGCAGGCATCAATACATCCAAAGAGAACTTCATGGAAGAAGCGATGGCTATGACTGACGGCCGCGGTTTTGATTATGTATTTGAGACTGCCGGAAACGTGATCACCATGAAGATGGCATTCAAGCTGGCTGCAAATAAAGCAGAGGTATGCTTTATCGGAACACCCACAAAGGAATTATCCTTCAGCGTGGATGAGTGGGAGCAGATGAACCGTAAGGAATTCAAGCTGACCGGTTCCTGGATGAGTTATTCCGCACCGTTCCCCGGACATGAGTGGCAGCTGGTTGCACATTATTTTGGAACCGGAGAATTGAAATTCGACGATTCCTTCATCTTTGAGAAGATCGGATTAAGCAAGATCGATACCGCCTTTGAAAAATTCTTAGTACCCGGAACGGTAAAGGGTAAGATCCTGATCGACAGCGAGGCGTAGCATATGATACTGACAGTGACATTAAATGCCGCCATTGACAAGCGGTATGTGGTAGAAAATTATCAGGTGGGCGAGGTCAACCGGGTTAAGGAATGCGCGTATGTGGCAGGCGGAAAAGGACTCAATGTTTCAAAGACGGCAACGATCGCAGGCGCATCGGTGCTTGCCACCGGCTTTGCCGGGGGACACGCCGGAGATTATATCATCGAGGCAGTGGAAGCGCAGGGCGTGGAAACAGACTTTATAAAGGTGAAGGGCGAGAGCCGTTCCTGCATCAATATCTACGATCCGGTCAACAAGACACAGACCGAGTTCTTAGAGCCGGGTGTGGTTGTGAGCGAAGAGGAACAACGTGCATTTTACCTTAAATTTGATGCGCTGCTCGCAAAATGCGATGTGATCGCCATGTCAGGCAGCGTGCCGAAGGGCGTAGGAACGGATATGTATCCGAAGCTCGTGGAAATGGCAAAGGCTGCAGGAAAAAAGATCATTGTGGATACAAGCGGTGCGCTTTTGGATGAAGTCGTGAAGGCAAAGCCCAATATGATCAAGCCGAACATCGACGAGATCCGGCTTCTGACCGGAAAACCGATCCTGGATCAGGAGGAACTGATCGAGGCAGGCATCGAGCTGCAGAAAAGCGGTATTGAGCGCGTAGTCATCTCACTTGGTGCGGATGGTTCCCTGATGTTTGTGGACAAGGGTGTTTATCAGGCGATCGTGCCAAAGATCGATGCGGTCAACACGGTGGGCTGCGGAGACTGCATGACAGCGGGCTTTGCGATCAGCTTTGAAAAGAATATGGCCCCGGAGGAGGCGCTGCGCTTTGCATCAGCCACCTCAGCGGCAAGTGCAATGCGGGAAGAGACCGGATACTTTGTAAAAGAAGATATGGAAGCTCTTTTCGATCAAATAGAAATTAAAAAGCTTAGATAAAAAAGGAGGATTTTTACTATGACAGCAGTGAATCCGGCAGATGTGCCGAAAATCAAGCTCAGCAACGGAAAAGAAGTTCCCTGTATGGGTATGGGAACCTTTGGTTCTGACCGTTTTACTCCGGATCAGGTCAGCAGTGCAGTATACGGAGCCATCAAGGCAGGCTACCGCATGTTCGACTGTGCAGCCTGCTACGGAAACGAGGATCAGATCGGTGAAGTATTCCAGAGAGCATTTGCAGACGGTCTGTGCAAGAGAGAGGATCTCTACATCATGACAAAAGTGTGGAACGATATGCACGGAAAGGGTGACGTACTGCTTGCCCTGGCAAAGAGCTTAAAGGATTTACAGCTAGACTATGTGGACATGTATTTCGTTCACTGGCCGTTCCCCAACTATCATGCACCCGGATGTGATGTGGATTCCAGAAATCCGGATTCCAAGCCCTTCTCCGTAGAGCGTTTCATGGCTACCTGGAGACAGATGGAGCGTCTGGTGGATATGGGACTTGTCAAAGAGATCGGTATGTCAAACATGACCATTCCCAAGCTTGAGGCAGTATTACCTCTGTGCCGTATCAAGCCTGCAATGTGTGAGATGGAGATTCATCCCTGCTTCCAGCAGCAGGAGTTGTTTGATTACCTCGTAGCACACGATATCCAGCCGGTAGGATTCATGCCCCTTGGATCTCCCCAGAGACCAGAGCGTGATATGATGCCTGAGGATATCGCTGATATGAAGACTCCTGAGATGATGGAGATCGCAGCAGCTCACAACTGCCATCCTGCAGTGATCTGTCTGAAATGGGCAGTACAGCGTGGACAGATCCCGATTCCCTTCTCAGTATTTGAGATGGAGTATGAGAGCAACATTAATAGTACCTGCGATGGCGATCCTTTGACTGACGAAGAAATGGCAAAGATCGCAACACTCGAGAAGAACAACCGTCTGGTTAAGGGACAGGTGTTCTTATGGGAAGGTGCCAACGACTGGCATGACCTCTGGGATGAGGACGGCGTGATCGTTGACTGCCCCGATGCAAAATAAGCAAATTTTTTTCTTCATAACTTCCTGAAAGGCCGTCCGGGCATATTGCCCGGGCGGTTTTTGTGTGAGGCATACAAAAAAGAACAGACAATTTTGTGAAAGTCATTTTTTTCAAGCGGATTGTGTGATAAAATGAGAAGGAATTGTTGCGTAAAACGGATAAAGGAGATAGATGAAAATGACTGTTTGGCATCTTTCGCAGACGTATCAGCTGGTGATGATCTTTCTGTGCGCATTATTCATGGCGATCGTCGGGGCACAGCGAGAAAATGAGATCACAAAGAATCTGCTGGTGACGGGCTTTCTGATCATGTTTCAGAATGTCGGTTATCTGATGCTGCTTTCTTCCGATAATCTGAAGGAAGCAATCATTGCAGTGCGTATTGAATACATGGGAACGGCGTATCTGGTGACGTTTATGATGATGTTCGTTCTTCAATATTGTAAGCGGGAGATGAAACGGTGGCTAAAGGTTTCATTGCTGTTATTTGATTCACTGGTGCTGCTTGGTGTTTGGAGCTGTGAAATATCGAAGATCTATTATTCATCCCTGGCATTTGCAGCAGAGCCGCTTCCTCATCTGGAGCGGGGGATGGTCCGTTATATGTCATGGCATCTGTGCTGATCGTTCTGCAGATGCTGTCAGGTATTTATGTATCCTTTAAGACCTGGAGAAACAGCAGTCCGGGCAGGTATAAGGTCTGCTGCGGAATCATGACACTGGTGATGTTTTATCCGCTGGTTTCTTATGGTATTACTTTGTCCGGAAGTCTCCTGGATGGTGCTTACGACTCTGTACCGGGATCAGCGGCACTGACGATTTTTGTGATGGGAGTCGTCATGCTGCTGGGAAAAATGTTTGACGGACAGGCGATCGCTTACGCTACGATCATTGGAAAGCTGAAGGAACCGGTGATCCTGGTGGATAAAAAATATCATTTTGTGGAATGTAATGAACGGGCATATGAAGTGTTCCCTTCACTGGTGGGATTGAAGGAAGGTGACGAGATCGCGGATCCGATGCTTCTCTTTACCGTGCAGAATGAACGCGTCAGCGATATCATCAGTGATGATTTTATCATGCGTCCGGATGTGCAAAAGATCGTGGAGCGGGGAGAGATCACGGGCTATGCAGTGCTGTTGTCCGATCTGACGGAGGAGCGCAGACAGCTGGAGAAATCCCAGCAGCTGAAGTTGGAGGCGGAGATCGCGAACAAGGCAAAATCAGACTTTCTGGCTCAGATGTCCCACGAGATCCGTACACCGATCAATGCGGTGCTGGGAATGAATGAGATGATCCTGCGGGAGAGCAATGACAATAATGTGAAAAAGTATGCCATGGACATCAAGGATTCTGCAAGCTCTCTGCTCAGCATCATCAACGAGATCTTAGACCTGGCAAAGATCGAATCCGGAAGAATGGAGCTGATCCCGGCAAACTACGGGTTGTCATCGGTGCTGAATGATATGTACAACATGATGAATCTCCGGGCGAAGGAAAAAAATCTGACCCTTACGTTTGATATTCAGAAGGATATTCCAAGCGAATACTTTGGAGACGATATCCGGATCCGTCAGATACTCATGAACCTTCTGACGAATGCGATCAAATATACCCAGACAGGCGGGGTGACCTTTTCCATCCGGGGAGGTGCAAAGGGAACGGTGGCGTATCTGCGCTTTTCTGTGACGGATACGGGTGTCGGCATCCGGGAGGAGGATATCGAAAAGCTGTTTGAAAAGTACCGACGTTTTGATGAGTCCAAGCATCGAAATATTGAGGGAACCGGTCTTGGTATGAACATAACGATGCATCTGCTGCGGCTGATGGGCAGTGAGCTGAAGGTGGAGAGTACCTACGGAAAGGGAAGTACGTTTTACTTTGATCTGCATCAGCGCATTACAAACAGTGAGCCTTTGGGGGATTTCAGTGATCGCGTCGCGCTTCAGAAGCGTGATTACCAGTGGAAAACAGGCTTTGAGGCACCGGATGCCCATGTGCTTGTGGTGGATGACAACAACGTGAACCGAAAGGTGTTCATGAATCTGCTCAAGCAGACAAAAATGAAGATCGATGAGGCAGGCAGTGGTGCGGAAGCACTTGGAAAGATCGTGAAAACGCACTACGATCTGATCTTCCTTGATCATATGATGCCGGAGATGGATGGTATTGAAACGCTCCATCACATGGAGACGATGGAACTTGGCCCTTCGGGCAACGAGCATACACCGGTCATCATGCTGACCGCAAATGCTGTTGTGGGCGCTGAGGAAAAGTATATGCAGGAAGGATTTTCGGGCTTCCTTACGAAACCGATCATTCCGGAAAAGCTGGATGCGATCATATGCAGATTGATGCCGCAGGAGCTGCTTATTAAGGGCAGCGGTCCATTGACTCCGACACCGGTGCCGGAGGAGCAGAAGATCTCCTTACAGCCATTGGATGAATTTGACTGGCAGGCAGCCCTGCGGATCCTTCAGGACGAAGGAATGCTGGTGGAGACACTTCGGGATTTCACGGAATTTCTGCCTCAGACCCGGGATGAGTTGAATCTGTACATGGATTCCATCGATGCGCAGGAATCATTAAATAATTATCGTATCTGCGTACATGGTTTAAAGAGCAGTGCGGCAACGGTAGGAGCGATCCTTTTGTCAAAGCTGGCAAGACTTTTGGAAGAGGCGGCCGCAACCGGAAATACGGATCGCCTGCGCAGGGTACATCCAGTGTTGTCCGAAGAGATCGATCGTCATTATGATCGTTTGCGAACGCTCTTTCCGGAGAATGAAGAGACCATGATCAAGGATGAGGGGGAACTGTGGACCTATCTTTCCATGCTTCGCAGTAATTTAGAACAGCATGAGCTGAATGCAAGTGATATGCTTGTCCGCGAACTGGCCAATTATGCAAAGGGCTCGGCGCTGGAAAAGGATATGGCAGAATTGAAGCAGCAGGTGGACAATTTAGAATTTGAGGAGGCTGTTTCTGTTGCCGAACGTATCATCCGTCAGCTGAAAGGAGGCGCGCAATGAAACAGATCTTAATGATCGGAAAATTCAATACGGTGTTTGAAGACATTGCTTCGACTCTGAAGCTGAAATACCATGTGCAGATGAGCGTGGATAATCTGGACATGGTAAAGGGTCTGCTCAAGATCAACAAGCCGGATGCGGTGGTGTTCTGCCTGATCGGACTGGATATGGATGGCAGGAGGATCATGTCGGAATTGCAGTTTTATCACGTGGACATTCCCGTGATCTGTGTCGGTTCCCGCACCGATAAGGGTATTTACGGAGAATTCTTTGCCAATAAGCAGTTTCGCTGGGTGAGCAGGGATTCCATCAACGAAGAACTGTTTTCCGTGGTATCCGATATGCTGCGGGCAGCAGAAAAGGATTATCCCAAAAAGGATCGTGGTGAGCGAAAAACGGTCCTTGTGGTCGATGACAATCCCATTCTGCTTCGCTCCATGAACGGGATCTTATCCTCACACTATGATGTCATGCTGGCGAACTCCGGCACGAAAGCGCTCACGATGATCGGTCAGCGCGTTCCGGATGTGGTGTTTCTCGACTGCGAAATGCCCGTGTGCGATGGTAAGATGACCTATAAAATGTTAAAAGAACTGGACGAGATGAAGGATGTGCCGATCATTTTTCTGACCGGTATCAACGATGCTTCATACATACAGGACGCGTTAAAACTGCAGCCGGCAGGGTATCTGTTAAAACCCGCCAGCAAGGACCGCATCTTCGAGACGATCAAGCGGGTGTTGGGTTGAAGGTAGATTGGTGATAAGAAATGCACTTGTTTTTTTATTTGCAATATAATACAATTCTAGAAAGTGAATAAGTAATGACTAGAATCTTTAGGCGTAGCTTCCCATAGGGAGTTACGCTTTTTTACTTGGAACTTTTGTTTATAATTGCGTTATAATATTTTCACCGCTCATAAAACCAAACAGACTTTTTTACGGGATATATAGTGAAGGCGCCTACTCAGTAATGAATCGGAAAGGAGGTGCGCCTATGCAGGATGAACAGATTGTTGCGCTATACTGGGACAGAAAGGAAGATGCGATTCGCCAGACACAGCAGAAGTATGGCGCGTATCTGTCCAAGATTGCGTACAACATTCTCTCAGACTTTGAGGACAGTGAGGAATGTGTCAATGATACATATCTGAAAGCATGGAACTCGATGCCGACACACCGGCCCAGCGTTCTCTCTACTTACCTTGGCAAAATAGCACGGCAGTTATCTATCGATGTGTACCGGAAGAGGAACAGCGTCAAGCGCTATGCTTCGGAGTATGCCATTTCTCTGGAGGAACTGGGCGACAGCTTCTCAGACGGTATCACACCGGAGCAGGCTCTGGATTCCAAGCTGCTGGATGAGGCCGTCAACAGTTTTCTGCGCACACTTTCCGATGATGCCCGAAACACATTTATCGGAAGATATTATTTCTTTGATCCGCTGAAAGATGTGGCGGCGTACTGTGGTATGAGTGAGGCTAAGGCAAAGAGCATGTTGTACCGTACCCGTCAGAGTTTGAAGGCGTATCTTGTAAAGGAGGGCTTTGATTTATGAGCAAAGACAGAGTGATCGATTCTCTCGGCAGGATTGATGATGACATGATCCGGGGTGTGGAAGGTCTGCGCCGGAAAAAGAAGCGGCTTGCGAAGATAAAATGGGTAGCTCTTGCCGTCTGCCTGTGTTTGATGGTGGTCTTTGCTATTCCAACTGTATTTCGCCAGCCAGCAGAGTCGCCCAATGATACGATTGCCTCCAGCGACGGCCCATCTTCGCTTGTCGTGAATGGAAAAAAATATTTGATCTCGTCGTATCTGGCAGTGTCAGACGAATTACCGGATGGATTTGTGCATGCCGGAGAAGCCGACATTGGAGGACTTAAGGGCTGTCTATACTTTATAAATCCTGATGTGCCGGAATGGGTCTATGTTTACCAAGAGGTTATGACTGATGGCACGGTTGATGCAACCGGAACATTGAATAGAACAGATCCGCATAATGCCTATGTGCGATATGTGGATATAAGGCTCCGGGGAAAAGATATTGTTTGCTACAATGGTGAGTATTACATCTCCATGTGGAGCGCAGAGCCCTCTGGTGATTCACCTGATGTCAGCAACGAATATTTTGACACTATGAAGGGCATCTATGGCATTCGCATTGAGGGCGATGCCCCTGATGGTTTTGTTTCTGCTGGCATTGCGGAGTTCTCTGGGCATGACACAATCCCGCGTGGCGCTCTGACTAGCAATGAGGGCGCTTATGAGGTCTATGTAAATCCCAATGAGCCGGATGTTATTTTGGTATCCACCCAGTGGCATACGGCACCAGTTGGTGAGAACGGCGAAAAAGATCACAGCGGTTTTAATGTTTATATTCGCTACAACTGTCCCTTGGCTTGACATACAAAATCAAGTGTAGCTTTTGGTGCGGGGCTGCACTTTTTACCAATAGAGGAAAGAGCAGGTAGTGATCTATCTGCTTTTTCCTATTTTTCGGTTTCGTTCCATTTCAAAGGGGTTTCGTTCCATTTCGCGGAAGAAACTTCTTTTTTTTGCCGATAAAATAAATGACAGAGTATATAAGACTTGTCAGGATTTGAGGTGTGAAATTTATGGAGATAGCAATCGTAGATGATGAAAAAGTAATCAGGGAGCAGATCAAAAAACTGGCCGTAAGATATGCGCCGGACTGCAATGTAAAAGCCTATGAAACAGGAGAGGAACTTTTGACAGAGGGAAAGAAGGCAGACATTGTATTCCTCGATATTCAAATGGAGGGTATGAATGGCATTGATACTGCAAGAGTCTTGCGGGAAAAGCAGGAAGATACGGTGGTTATTTTTATTACCGGAGTAAAGGAATATGTGTTTGAAGCCTTTGATGTATCGGCGTTCCATTACCTGTTAAAGCCTGTAGAAGAAAAGAAGTTTTCGGAAGTTTTTGAACGGGCAAAAAAGGAAGTGGAAAAGAGAAAAAAGCAGAGGCAGGAAACTGTTTTTATCAAGACCAGAAACCGGAGTTTTACCATTAACCGGGAGAATATCCTGTATATCGAAAACCGAGGGAAAAAGGTGGAAATACATACCGGCAATGAAGTCATAGAAACGTATGCCTCCATGATCGACTTGGAAAAACAGTTAGGTGGAAACTTCTATCGCTGTCACAGAGGGTATCTTGTCAATATGGCACATATCGCAGAATATGAAAATGACAGTATTGGCCTGAGTAATGGAGAGAAGATCTTCATGGCGAAGGAGCGTTATAACGAATTTGTGAAGGAGTATATGCGGTATCTGCGGAACGGAGGGATTGTTTGTGTATGATGTGTTAAACGTGTGCCTTGAAGTAGTTACCGCATTGGGGCAGGGGTACCTCCTGCAATACTTTTTGGGAAGTTTTCTGGAAGGCAGGGGGAAGGACAGACATATCAACGGGTTGCTGGTAACGGCTTCGTATGGAGCGCTGAGATTAGGTATCAATTTTATCCTTCCGTCTGATTATGACAGTATCAGGACAGTTTTGAAGGTTGCAGTAATATTTGTGGCTATCGTCCTGTTAGCACTTCTGTTTTATAAAGGAATTTACGGAATCACAGCTTTCCTTGCGATTACCTATATGGCAGTAAGTGAGATTACTTTTTTCCTGTCCTATATGCTGATGCAGATCAGTGGCAATTTGTTTGAATTGTGGGTATGGCTTTTGGGTAAAGGTTATATTTCTGCTGATACCCTTGAAGGTCTTGTGCAGATAACCGCTGTCGTGTTACAGATGTTCTTTTATGGAATATTCATCGTATTGTTGTATTTTGCTTTAAGGAAGATAAACGAAAGTTTTAGGGATAAGGATTACAGGGTTCAAAGGACAGAACTGTATTTTCTTTTAGTGCCGGGGATGGTTGGGCTGCTGATTTGCGTGCTTCTTAGAACCATTATGATAACAATAGAGAATGATGTGCCGAAGCTGCTTTATGACAGATTCCCGATTTTAATCATTATTGTTCCGGCAATTCTGAGTCTGTCCCTGCTGTCTATTCTCTATGTGGTAAAGACATTTCAGGATATGATTGCATTGAATCGGGAGAAGAACAGCCGGATCATTTTGGAAAAGCAGATAGAGAATATGCAGGAGCATATGGAAGAAATGGAGCGTATATATTCCGGAATACGCAGTATGAAGCATGATATGAAAAACACCCTTGCGGTCATTATGCAGCTTGCCGGGAGAGAGGAAGCAGAATTGCAGACCTATCTGTCGGAGTTAAACCAGAACTTTGACAATCTGGAATTTCAATTTAAGACAGGAAATACCGTGGTAGACACGCTGTTAAACATGAAATACCATGAGGCAATCCGCATAATACCGGATATACGAATCGATGCAGAAAGGTTGCTGTTTTCAGATGAAATGCACATACAAAGCTATGACATAGGCGTGATGATAGGAAATGCGTTAGATAATGCAATGGAAGCGTGCAGGAAATTAAAGGCGGAGGATCCGGAGGCGGAAACTTTCATCCGCCTGACCTCATTCAAAAAAGGGAAAATGATTTTTATTGAGGTGGAAAACAGTTTTAATGGAAGAGTAGTGAAAAAAAAGCAGTCTGAATTTCCGGTAACGGATAAAACAGATAAAAGGGAACATGGAATCGGACTTTTGAATATCAAACATACCGCGGAAAAATATCATGGAGCGGTGGACTGGTCAGTAGATGGCAAAGTATTCACTTTGTCCGTAATGATGAAAAATGGTAACTATTTGGAATAGGTCGGAGCGGAACCGCGTAGACCGTAATTACATGATTCAAGAGTGCGGAAATCCCATCGTCGAAGACGATTTTCATGGATTTTCGCATCGGAACTGTGAAGGTACTGAACGGTTTCGCAAAATGAAAGGAGAAACGAAGATGGGTATCGGTAATGTAAACAGCATTTTGGCGGCATATCAGTATGAAGCATCCATAAGAGCCGGCAGAACGCAGGAAGCGGCAACAAGCAAAACTAATTTTGCACAACAGCTGCAGAACACACAGGAAGCAGGTGCAACAGGGGGAGATGCTTATACAGAGTATCTCAAGTCAAAGTATGGCAGTGTGGCAGTTAAGAACGTTGGAAAAGATCAAAAAAGTATGGATGCGTTGGGAGCAGGAACTGCAGGAACGGGAAATGTTGTGATTGCACCGAACATTTTGGAGAAGATGGCGAATGATCCGGAAAAAGCAGCTTACTACGAAGAAAAGATACAGAATTATTTTGATTCGGTGCCGCGATATGAGGCAGAATTATCGGCAATGGGACATGAGATCCATTCTTCCGGCATCGTGATTCATCCGGACGGTACGGTCACCCATTATATTAGTGGGGATTTAAAGCCGGAGGTGCGGGCAAAAATAGAAGCCAAAATTAAGGCAGAACAGAAAGAAAAAGCAAAGCGTAAAAAACAGTATCAGAAACAGAGCGCAGAGGCAGCAGAGAAGCGAAGATTACTGATGAAGCAGTATGAGCAAAAGCAGATGATGGCAGATGCTTTGGAAAATCGGATGTTTGATACGAGTAATATTTTTTTTGTTAGTCAGTCACCGGTTGTTTCTTCTGTGGTAACGGCGTACGAAAATGCAATCAGTACATTTAGTAAGAGCGTGATAGAAAATATTTAAGATGCTTGGACTTATAACGAGAAAGCATTGGCAATTCTGATTGACAGAGGAATTGCAGAAGATAGAAATATCTTGACAGGAGGAATAAAAAATGGCTGTTAGTGGTGTGAATGGTATTGGCGCAACTGCCTACGCTTATATGAACAGTAGTAAGAAAACAGCAGAGGAGAGCAATTTTGCAAGTGAAGTACAAAAGGCAGAGAAAAGTCAGAACACAACATCAACTACCTCTGCATGGGTGGGGGATATGGTCATTCCGTATCCGCCGAATTATAGCAATTTTACATATGATAGCTCCATTTCCAATAAGTCTAAAGAGGAAATGACAATGGATGAATATAAGCAGTGGGTTATGAATGAAATGTCACAGATGCCTGTAAGTGCGTGGGTTCGTTCTACATTTTCATCGGGAGCAACAGTAATTAAAGAAGAAGCATTTGAAAGGATGAAAAATGATCCGGAGTATGAAAACTATGTTTTGAACCGGGTTCGTTCAGCATATTCAGTCAGCAAGTGTTTCTGCCTCTGCTGTATCAGCCTACGAGGATACAATAAGTACATTTAGTAAGAACGTGATAGAAAGCCAAAAGCTTTAAACGAGGAGGTTTAAAAGTATGGATATACAGGCACTTGGAATATTGAATAATATTGCAGTGAAGGAAAATGTCAATTTGACAAAGAATATAGGAGATACCCTGTCATTTTCCTAAGTTTTTTTAGAGATAAGCGGAAAAGGAATATCTGTAAATGATATGTTTTCAGATGCGTTTCCTGTAAATGCTGTAGATGTAAAAGCAGGTAATTGCAATGTGTCAAGCAAAATGTGGGAACGAATGGACTTCCCTGAGATCAATGGAGGATATTTTGAAATGAATGTTAATGGAATTGGAACAACAGGTTATACAGTAGGATATGAAAGCATAACAGAAAAAAACACGATTTCAAAGAAGTTTTCAGGGCAGATGGGCAATGTTAAAAGTACACAGGGCACGGGCATCACGTTGTACATATCAAACATGGAAGATGGCGAAGCAATCGGTTCTATGGGAGACCATGACAGCTCGGTTACTGTGTATAAAACAAAGGACTTTGACCCTGCAAACCCGGTATATAAAGTGAAAATATGGGATGCGGCAGAAAATGTGACCGAAAGGATGGTTGACATCTCAAAGGTTGACCCTAAGAACTGTGATGAAATTGATATGTTTGCATATTCCAGTCATTTAACAGCAAGTGGCAAATGTCCGAGTGCACAAAGAGCATTTATGGGGGCTAAGTCTGGCAATGACAGTTCAAATAGCGGTGGCAGCTTATTTGATAAGGAAAACTGGATAGATATTGTTAAGGAAATGATGCAGATGCAGTATCATGCCGGAAATCTGAAAGGGTATCTGGATTATAAGCAGTTTTGGGATTTTATGGAGCAGTAAAATAGTTAGGGTGCTTGGACTCTTAGTGAGGGAGCATATAGCACAATATTGTGTATAGCGATTCTGACTGACAGAGGAATTGCAGAAGATAAGGAAACATTTTTACAGAAAGGGTTTTTGAAAATATGGCTATACAAGCACTTGGAATATTGAATAGTATTGCAATGCAAAAAAATGTTAATAGGGTAAGAACTGCAGAAAATGACTTCAAGGAATTATTTGAAAAAATTACAGGTGGAGAATTAGCAGAAGAAATTGGTAATAACTATAATGTAACATTAAATGTAGGTAACATAGTAAGTTGTCAGCAGTTGCTTGATGAATATGATATGAGAGGTACAAATTATGTCATAATTTTCCCAGAAACATTATCAAAAATGGAGAGTGATCCAGCTTTGAAGAAGAGCGTGTTGAGTAAAATTGAAGAATTTTGCAGTTCTGAATCTCAGAAAGAAATACAGGCATTATCGCCGCCGGTAAAAAGCGCTGGAATGATCATATATCCGGATGGAAGCACACTTTATTGGCTGGAGGGTTATCCGAATGAAATAGGAAATGAAAAGGATAAAAAAATAGTTAATGAAAAGTCAATAAGTGAATCGTTTCAAAAGTATAGTGATACAGATTACCAAGTGACAGAGAACAATTTGGAATCTATTATGCAGATTATGGCAGCGGAATATGAAAGGAAAATTGAAAATGAATGTTAACAATGTAGGTAATATTTTGAACAGTGCATATCAGTATACAAGCAAGACACAGAAAACCACTGCAAGTAGTACGAGCTTTACGGAAAGCTTGCAGGGAGCAGCTAAAGCAGATACATCAAATGTAGATGTTTATACGAAATATCTGATATCAAAGTATGGTAAAGTAACTATCCAAAGTGTAGGAAAAGATCAGGCAAGCCTTGATGGAATTGGAAAAAGTATGAGTGGAAATGATGTTATTATTGCTCCTAACATTTTGGAACAAATGGCAAATGACCCGGAAAAGGCTGCTTATTATGAAAAAAAAATAGATGACTTCTTTGAAGCTACTCCTCAGTTAAGTGCTTCGTTTGCAGCAAAAGGGCTAGTTTACGAACCGGGTGGGGTGGTAGTACATGAGGACGGAAGTGTGACATATATCGGTGGGTGCAGTGACTCTCCAGAGCGTGTAGCAGAAGTGAATGCAATCAATAAAGCGAAGAGAGAAAAGGAAGCGGCACAAAGAAAGGCAAGTTTAGAGCACAGTCAGGAAGCAGCGGAACAACAAAGACAGATAGTGGAGCACCATTATCAAAAACAGATGCTGACAGAAGCATTGCAAAAGCAATTGTCTGATACAAGCAATCTTTATATTGTTAATCAGCCACAGGTTATGACACCAGCGGTTGCAGCGTATGAAAATGCAATCAGTACATTTAGTAAGAGCGTGATAGAAAATATTTAAGATGCTTGGACTTAGGATGAGAAAGCATGGCAATTCTGACTGATAGAGGAGCCGCATGCAGGAGGCTAAGGAGTGAAATTCTTTATTAAAAATAGTGAAAAAACGGGCACATGTTACCATGAGTTTTATAAAGGAAAATGGGATGGATCTACTTTTTGGAAAGAAGATTCTTTATTAATCCATGATGATGTTATGTTTGAACATAGAGGATTTGTAGAAGCGATTAAAATGGTAGTGCCTCATTATGATCCATATAAGGAAACTGAAATAAATAAAGATGCGTGGATAAAAATAGGAAATGTAATGCAGAATGCAGACACAGAATCAAAAGAAGTTTATTATGAAGCAAATGAGTGGCTAGAACAAGTATTTTTAGAGCATGATTGTTTCACCATTCTGGGATTGTAAAAATGCTATTTTTTCAATCAAGCCGATAGATTCCAGTTTCGTAGATGTGAAATAAGTTCACATGAGAATTTACTTTTTCTGCTAAATGAAACGAACGAAAATGACGATACATAATTTGCAAGGATGGCATTGTATTTCAACGGATTGAATTTGAGATGCAGTGCCTTTTTTGGGGTCTCGCATTTTTGTTGATGACGAAGATCGTATGAATCAACACGGAGTGAAGTAAATGATGAAAATAGCAATATGTGATGATGAACAGCCAATAAGAGAATATCTAAAGAAATTAACAGAAAAATGCACGGATGCAGACGTCTGTGTGTTTGCTGATGGTGAGGAATTGCTATCTGATCAGAGAGAGTATGATATGATTCTGCTGGATATTTCTCTGAATCAGAATCATGATACAGGTATATTAAATGGCATGGACGTTGCAAAAAAAATCAGAGAAAAATCGGATGCAATCATTATTTTTGTGACGGCATTGAAGGAGTATGTGTTTGAAGGCTATGATGTAGGGGCATTCCATTATCTTTTGAAACCGGTCGATGAACAGAAATTCATGGAAGTAATGGACAAGGCGATCAGTCAGATCCAGAGAGAAAAGAATGCAGAACCACTGATTATAAAAATAGCTGGTAATTACATCAAGATACCGGCGAATAATATCATTTATGCAGAGAATGACGCAAGAAAAATTGTTTTGCACATAAAAAATATGAAGGAAAAAACCTATAGTTTTTATGAAAAAATGGAAGTTTTGGAGAGCAAACTTGGGGACAACTTCTTTCGCTCGCATCGGGGATTTTTAGTGAATTTACAGGAAATTGACCGCTATGACCACACGAATATAGAATTAAAAAATGGGGAGAAAGTTTTCTTGTCAAAGCAGAAATATAATGATTTTGTAACTGCATATATGAATTTTCTAAGGAGGACATAGGATGTGATGAAAGCTATACTGTATGTTTTTTTAGATGTTACAATCTATGTTGTTCAGGGATTATTACTGATTATGTTGTTGAAAGCAGCACAGGCACGCTTTCCATTTAAGAAATTATATACGAATCATGCAATACTGTTGACACAATATGTGGCAATCCAGATGATTTTGCACTATTCAAACATGGTAAAAAGCATATTGTACGGAAACAGGATGATAATGAATAACAGCCGCCAGAGCATTATACCTGTATTGGTAAGTATGCTGATTACTTTAGCAGTAAGTATGTTATTACTGAAAGAAGAAAGGCTGAAAATTGTTTACTATGTTGTGACCTTTTATTCTGT
The DNA here is from genome assembly GCA_028727105.1 of bacterium. GTDB lineage: Bacteria > Bacillota > Clostridia > Lachnospirales > Lachnospiraceae > W0P33-017. Next base: position 3,745 of record JAQYOU010000170.1, on the reverse strand, counting down.
AATCGAACTCCTGAAATTTGCCTTTCATCCGATCTTTTTGTGGATATTTGAGAAATTGATGCATTTGAATCAATATCTATGTGTGGATAAGCAGATGTATGGAGAAAAGATGTTTTATGCAGCAGCTTCTGTCATAGAAATCATCTGGAATATGCTGTTCAATTTCACAATTCTGTTTTTCGCATACAAAATTATTAAGCAGATAAAAAAATATCTGGAAATGAAAGAGGCATATCAAAAGTCAGAATTAATTTTCTTATTATTTCCCAGCGTGATAGGATTATTGTTGTGTCTGATGATTCGCAGCATAATGTTCTGGGTGGATGGAAACGATATGCAGTTGCTGTTAAATAATCGTCCGGAGATGAACTTCCTGATTCCATGCACTTCCTTGTTATGCATCACCATGATTATTCTTGTTGCGAAAATGCTGCGGAAACTCATAGATGAAAGCGATAAGAAAATTGAAGTCAGTGTTTATCAGGACAGAATCAAAGAAATGGAACAGCATATCGGAGAAATAGAGAACCTATATGCCGGGATTCGTGGTATGAAACATGATATGAAAAATTACATAGCTGATATGGACGCATTGATGAATGAGGCGTCAGGAAAGCATTCAGATCAGACAGCGTTAAAACAATATCTGGATTCCTTGCAGACTTCCGTTGAACAACTGGATATGAAATACAATACTGGTAATCCGGTGACTGATGTCATCATCCAAAGATATGTCCAGCTGACCAAAAAGAATCATATCGATTTTCAGGCTGACTTTATTTTTCCTTCTGATATGAACATCGAGGCATTCGATCTAAGCATTATCATTAACAACGCACTGGATAATGCATTCGAGGCCTGCAAGAGACAAAAAGAAGGTAACAAAACCATAGAATTGAATGCTTACCGTCGTGAAAATATGTTTTTTATCGTTATAAAAAACAGTTTTGATGGAACACTTGCCAGAAATAGAATCGATGGCAGACTGAGCACAACAAAACCTGATTCCGGGAATCATGGTCTGGGACTTCGGAATATTGAAGTATGTGCAGAAAAATATTATGGAAAAGCGGAAACAACAATAAGAGATAAAGAATTTGAACTTGCAGTCATGCTTCAAAAAAGGGTGGATCTATAGTCATATGGCAGGGGCATTTAATAAAAAAGGATGAAATCAGTGGGTAATACGCCTGCTGATTTTTTTTTTCGTTACATGCAAAAGACGGTTCGTTACAATTGGATGAAATTGAAAAGGAAAAGTGGCGATATAAAAATCAGAAAAAAGTATTGCAAATATGAGGAGGTTGCAGGATGAGAATCACAAATCAAATGTTAGCAAAATCAGCGGCAAAAAGCGGCATTTCACTTCAAGGAACATCTTTACTGAATATTTTGAATCATAAATCATCGTCAGGATTGTTAGGAAGCATCGGAAATAATACCAGCACCAGTGCCTCTAAGATTTTGAAGAAAAGTAATTATTCAAAGTTGGAAGACCTATCAGAAAATCTAAATAAATATGCTTCGAAACTTACAGATTCTGCGAAGGACTCTATATATGACAAAGCAAAAGAAGGCGGAAATACAAAAGATATTCTTTCCGATATCAGCAAAATGATTGAAGGATATAATGCCACAATGAAGCAGCTTAAGATAACAGGCGGAACGATGAATGAATTTTACCGCCAGCAGTTAAAAGAAATTTCGACAGGCAGCAAGGAAGCATTAAAAGGTATAGGAATTACACAGGAGAAGGATGGAAGTCTAGCTGTGAATGAGAAAACTTTACAGAATGCAGATGCTGATGCTCTAAAGAAAGCATTGGGGAGTGAATCTGGATTCGTCTCAAAACTCAGTTTTATCAGTAATCGCATCAATCAGAATGCTTCTGTCAATGTAATGAGCGCTTCCAGTCGGTATACTTCAAATGGTTCGGCATACATGGGATCCTTTGAAGAAAGTAAATATAATTTTTGGGGTTAATGAATGGATTCGAATTGAAAAAGGATTAGGACAATGGAGATTTCAAATAATTACAGCTACATGAATACGGGGACTACTTCTAAACATCGGAGGATACAGCAATGAGCGTTTATGGAATTGGTACAGGATATTTTGCATGGCAGGTAACCGAAAAGATACAGAAAAATACCTCAGGAACAGATTTTGCAGACATGATCGCAAATAAAGAGACCAAAAAAGTGGGAATTGATGCAGGAGCAGAAAAGAGTGCATCGAAAAAGGATGTCGAACGTGTGACGGAGGAATATAAGAAGAAACATCCGGATCAGGCAGCGCATGTAGACAGTCAGATCCGCGCCGGAAAGAAAGTACTTGAAAAGAATGGTGTGGAGAATGTGTCCAGAGAGGATATGACCATGGAGGAATACAAGAAGTTCTTTACCAGTTTAATGAACAGCATTCCTTATGACTGGTCACAGAAAAATGATGTAAATGTATGGTCGATTACAGAAAAAGGCTGGGAGCAAATGAAGAATGATCCTGATTATGAAGCGTGGGTCTTAGGATATACAGCGGAGGATCGCTCGGTCAATATTCCCTTTGCATCAATGCCGGGATATTCTCCTTCTTATCACACAGAAAAATTTGGTGCGTCCATTGAAGAACATCTGGGACAGGGGATTCCGATGAACAGTTCCGGTAAGAGGTCCTTATTTGGTTCCAATGAAGAATCATGGTGGGAAAAAAGGCACGAAAGATTAGAAAAATTGCAGAAGGAGCAGGAACAAAGTGCAGAAAAACGTGCTATTTTACGGAGAAAAGAGCAGCAGGAAATGTTGAATGAAAAGATAGCAAAGCAGGAACAGGAAAGAAGCCGAGTTTTACAATCATGGAACAATGAAAGGAAGATGTCCCAGGTGTCTGCCGTTTATGAAGCAAATGTTATGACGGACTTTGCTGAAGGCAGTAACTATGTTGGATAAAAATTACGAATAACAGCATAGGCAATGCGGACTGACAGACGGAATTGCAGAAACTGGTAACTGCCGGATACAGTCACTTGAAAATAACATAAAGCGGAAATTTTTTTTCTGCTAAATGAAACGAACGAAAATGACGATATATAATTTGCAAGGATGGCATTGTATTTCAAAGGATTGAATTTGAGATGCAGTGCCTTTTTACCGCTCGGACCTTTCTGGAGAGCGGTGCGGTTGTGACTGACAGAGCAACTGCGGAAAGGAGAAAAAATGAGTATCGAAGCAGTAGGATACAGTACAGATTTTTATCATGCGTACTATCGTAAGAACAGTTCAAATGATTCAGCTTCAAAGTTTACGACAATGGGTTCTGCAACACAAGAGACTACATCATCTAACAATGGAAAAACAATTGGTGTTACAACAGCAGGGAACACAGGATTGTTAGCAAAATATGCTGACTCTTCTACACCAGCTGAACCAATAATTAAAGTGGGCGATTATGAGGTTCGTGTGAATGATGTAGAGCCAAATAATGCAACAGAGTTAGAAATGTTTGCTCTGATGTCTTATATGGAAGATGTGGGTATGATTGAAAAACATGGTATGGCTTCCTATTCGAAGATGAAGGCATATGCATCGCAGTCAGAATATGATGGAGTTTGTTCCGGCATTTATGATGAACAGGCTTTCTGGGATAAAAAACAGGACTGGTTTGCAATTATTGACAATGCAAAACAGACATTTTCAGGTATGACAGAGACATATTCGCAATCAGTGGAATGTGGAAAGCTTTTATCATA
>JAQYOU010000169.1 GCA_028727105.1 bacterium | reverse complement strand
TAGGTAAACCTCCTTGAATTAGAATAAAATATAGTTCTAATTCAAGAGCCGCTCTCGTTAACGTATACATTTATCAGTAACGAGAGCGGCTGCACATTTTGGTTGCTGTGTCAACTACAATTTGAAAAAATAAAAATTTTTGTTAGAGGTTTATATTGACCTGAACCAATAAGTTTAACTAAGTGACATTGGTTCAGTACCTTCACAGTTCTGATGCGAAAATTCATGAAAATCGTCTTCGACGATGGAATTTTCGCACTCCTGAATCATGTAATTACGGTCTACGCGGTTCCGCTCCGACCTGTTCTGAACAGATACTCTTGTCCACAAATATTGGTTTGCGGTAAAAGCCTTACTGCCCGGCCGTTTCACAGCGGTTTTGGGACAGTAGGGCTTTTCGCATGGTGCGGGGATTTTTTGGTTGACAGAAAAAAACATCGGGTTTAACATAAAATAGTTTAAAAATGAATTTTTATACTCGGAGGGAAAATCAGATGAAGATAGGAATCTTAGGATACGGAAACCTTGGAAAAGGCGTTGAGAGCGCCGTTCGCCAGAATGATGATATGGAGCTGGTGTGTATATTTACGAGAAGAGACCCGGCATCCGTGCATCCGGTCACAGAGGGCGTTGCTGTGTATTCGGTGGATGAGATTGAGAAGCTGCAGGGCAAGATCGACGTGCTGGTGCTTTGCGGCGGATCTGCAACGGATCTTCCGGAGCAGACACCGGAGTATGCAAAATATTTTAATGTCATTGACAGCTTTGACACCCACGCACGCATCCCGGAGCATTTTGCAAATGTAGATAAAGCGGCAAAGGAAAATGGCCATGTGGCATTGATCTCCTGTGGATGGGATCCGGGTATGTTTTCCATCATGAGATTATACGGCTCCGCAGTGCTTCCCGAAGGAAATGATTATACCTTCTGGGGCAAGGGTGTCAGCCAGGGGCATTCCGACGCGATCCGTCGGGTAAAAGGCGTAAAGAACGGCAAACAGTACACCATTCCGGTGGATGCAGCACTGACAGCGGTAAGAAACGGAGAGAATCCGGAGCTTACAACCCGTGAAAAGCATATCAGAGAGTGCTTTGTCGTGGCTGAGGAGGGCGCAGACCTGGCGCAGATCGAGCAGGATATCAAGACCATGCCCAACTATTTTGCTGATTACGATACAATCGTACACTTTATTTCAGAGGAAGAATTCGAGGCAAATCACGCTGGGATCCCCCACGGCGGGTTTGTGTTCCGCACCGGCGTGACCGGCTTCGAGAAGGAGCACAAGCACGTGATCGAGTATCGTCTAAAGCTGGATTCCAATCCGGAGTTTACTTCTTCCGTGATCTTAGCCTTTGCAAGAGCCATCAACCGCCTCTCAGAGGAAGGTGTGAGTGGCTGCAAGACAGTCTTTGATATTGCACCGGCTTACTTGAGCCCGCTGTCTGGGGAAGAGCTTCGCGCACATATGCTGTAAGCCGATGGGAGTTCGAATCATGTGACCGAATCTTCGGCCGACATATACAATTGCAATTTGCCATAGAATCCGCTATACTAACGAAAGTTGTTGGTATAGTGGATTTTTTTGAGGATAGAAGGGAAGAGATACAGTTGTCTGATATGATAGAGCAGATAGAGCTTCGTCCGGAGCTTAAGAAAGAGATATTGGAATTCCGGAAGCAGTATCCGGCAGAGAACCGAGAAAGAATCCCTAAGGCGGATCAGATCTATTATGGTAAGGAAATCTGGGAGCAGGCGGTGACGGCGCTCCTGTGCGGAGAGAATATCCTGCTGGTAGGGCAGAAGGCCACTGGAAAAAATATTTTTGCGGAAAATCTGGCCATGGCCTTTGGAAGGCCCCGATGGGATGTGTCCTTTCATGTAAACATGGATGCAGCCTCCCTTATCGGAACCGATACCTTTCGAGGTGGAGAGGTGACCTTTCGGCCCGGACCGGTGTACTCCGCAGCGAGACAGGGAGGCTTTGCCGTCCTAGATGAGATCAATATGGCAAAAAGTGAGGCCTTGGCGGTGCTTCACGCGGTGCTGGATTTTCGAAAAAGTATTGATGTTCCGGGATATGAACGCATACTGCTTCATCCGGCTTCCCGGTTTATCGCAACCATGAATTACGGGTATTCCGGAACCAGAGAACTGAATGAGGCGCTGGTCTCCCGCTTCGCAGTGATCGAGATGCCCATGATCTCATCGGACAATCTCGTAAAATTAATACGGAACCGTTATCCTTCCATCAAGAAGGGCGCGGCAGAGGAACTTGCCAATGTCTTTCTGGATCTTCAGAAGAAAAGTGAGAATGCAGAGATTTCTTCGAAGGCGCTGGATCTTAGAGGTTTTTTGGATGCACTGGCTTTGATGGAAAAGGGACTGAATGCGGAGACGGCGCTGGATATGGGAATTACCAACAAGTCCTTTGACCCATATGAGAAGACTTTGATCAGAGATACGATCCGTGCAAGAATGTCCCGAAAGCTGAAGTACAGCGATCTTTTCCAATAAAAGGTGTAAGGACAGGAGAAAAAGAGAGAAACAGGATGGAAGACGAGGATATCATAGAAGAAAAACGCGCCAAAAACATGGTGTGGGCCGCAGCGGAGGATTATGAGCTGGAACCGCTGTTTTTAGCATTCTTTCCGGATGGAACTGCGGACATGTATCTGAATATGATCATTGGCCTGAGTCATAAGTGGTATGACTGGCAGCAGCTGGAGGCATTTTTTCAGATGCTGGGCGGTAAACAGGAGGAGCTGTACGAGGGGCTTCTGTGGATCGGGCTGGAAAATGCCCTGTATCAGAAGGAGTACAAGAAGCGGTCTGCCCTTAGGGAGCTGCGAAGGGAGTATGCCAAAGCCTGTGTGAAGCGCTATCACAGACAGAAGACGTATTCCAGGATCGATCAACTGAGGAACGGCCATTGCAGGGAGATTCTTGGTCTGGATCCCTGGCTGAAGGAGGAAGATTTCCTGCTGCTTCGGGAATTTGATTTTACCGCAGATAGGACAACTGAGGAGATTCTGGAGCAGACAAGAGAGATTTTTGAACGCTATTTTTCCTATCGTCCGAAGCCGGTCAAAAAGAAGAGTGAAAACCTTTTTATGCAGAAGATTGCGGGAGTGGTTCATCCTCTGGGACAGATCAGCGCCACCTACGTGCGGGTAAAGTCCGGTGAGGATGTGAATTTCAGGCAGAGTGCGACTTCCAAGCCAAAAGAGCATAGAAAGCATTTCCTTTTTCAATTATCCGCAGGGGAAGACCCCGAGCGGGCGCTGGCTTATGTGAAGGCCTGCTTTGGGGAGAGTATTCTGGATTCCAGACAGCAGTCAGAGGTTGAGAAGAGACTCTGCACCGGCAATCATAAAAACTGTCATGTGTGGTTCACCCGGGGAAGAGGGATGAAACATTCTGATGAGGATGGCAGGGAGAGTTTCGTTACGAACGATCCGGATAGTAATGGAAAACCTCAGGACAGAGATCCATCAGCGGGCAGTATACTGATTTCTGAGAGGGAACGCCGTGAAATTCTGGAATTCCGGAAGGAATGCAAGTGTCAGTGGAAGAAGAATCAGGAGCATTTTGAGAAGAATCGTGATCTATATCGAAATAGCATCCGAAGGCTCTCGGAGCAGCTTCGGATGACCCTGGAGACAGAGCGGGATCCCGATCTGTCTCCCGCAACCCATGGCGTCATTTGTCCGGGGCGGGTGTGGCAGACACTGTATCAGGATAATCCGAGAATTTTTGAGAGAAGGGAAGAAATCGAAAGCACCGGATTTTCCGTGGATATTCTGATGGATGCATCTTCCTCCCGGAAAAACAGTCAGGAATTTATCGCGGCGCAGGGCTATGTTCTGGAAAAAAGCTTAGAGCGCTGTGGAATTCCGGTGCAGCTGTATTCCTACTGCAGTATCCGGGGAGTAACCATCATGCATGTTTTTAGAACTTATGGGGAGACCGGGCAGGATCGGGCAATTTTTGGGTATACTGCTGCGGGAAATAACAGGGATGGTCTGGCCCTGCGGGGAGCAGGATATCTGATGGAAAAAAGTCCGAAAGAGAAAAAGCTGCTTCTTGTGCTGACCGATGCCAGTCCTCAGGATGATCAGAATCTGGGGGCGGGAGTGTTTTATAAAGATAAGGAATATACGGATGATGGGGCTGCAGAGGATACCGCTGCCGAGGTGAGAGCCATTCGGAGAAAAGGGATCACAGTGGCGGCAATCGTTACGGGAAGTGACTACAGTATTGCAGAAGCACACAAGATTTTTGGAAGGGATTTTGTGAAGATCCAGAATATCAACGAATTTGCGGATACCGTGGGCCGGATCCTGATGGAAAAGATTCGGGAAATCGGGTCATAGGCTGATCGTAGAAACAAAAGGGAGAAATCATATGGCTGGAGAAAAACGAAAAGGAATTTTATATATACTGCTTGCAGCATTGTTTTTTTCACTGATGACAGCATTTGTGAGGATGTCGGGAGATCTGCCGACGATGCAAAAGACCTTGTTCCGGAATCTTGTTGCGGCGGTAGTCTCATGGGCAATGCTGCTGTCCGGTGGAGAAAAAATAGAAATCAAAAAAGAGCATGTGCCGGATCTGATCCTGCGGGCATCCTTTGGAACGATGGGACTGATCTGTAATTTCTATGCCATCGACCGGCTGAATATTTCGGATGCCAATATGCTCAACAAATTGTCACCGTTCTTTGCGATCATGATGAGTTATTTCATTTTGAAGGAAAAGGCCAGCAAAAAAGAGTGGTGCATTGTCGCGGTAGCATTTATCGGAGCGTTGTTCGTCATCAAGCCGGGATTTAATATGGCGGTAGGACCGGCACTGATCGGCACCCTGGGCGGTTTTGGAGCCGGCGTGGCGTATACCTTTGTGAGAAAGCTGGGAAAATCCGGGGTGAGAGGACCTGTGATCGTCATGTTTTTTTCCACCTTTTCGACGCTGGTGTGTTTGCCATTCTTTCTGGCAGGCTATCAGCCCATGACGATGAAACAGCTGTTGTTTTTACTGGGAGCAGGGCTTGCGGCCACCGGAGGTCAGCTCTCCATCACCGCGGCGTACACTTATGCACCGGCAAAGGAGATTTCGGTGTATGACTATACACAGGTGATCTTTGCGGCACTTTGGGGATTTTTCTTTTTCGGACAGGTTCCGGATGTGCTCAGTATCGTCGGCTATGTGATCATCATCGGGGCGGCGGTTTACCGGAGATTCAGAGCGTGAGAGTGCGTGTGTAAAGAGGTATTGCTATAGTGATATGGAAATATCAATCAGTGAAAGAAGTTGAATAATCTGTGCAGCTATATTAGAATACAGGAGTGGATACTTCAAGCGTGTACCTTGGAGTTTATCAGATATTTTTACTGAAAGAGGAAAGGAATGAATTACTATGAAAAAATTTTTACAGGAATTTCGTGATTTTGCATTGCGTGGAAACGTAATGGACATGGCAGTCGGTGTGATCATCGGAGGTGCTTTCTCCGGTATCGTAACCTCACTGACCGATAACTTTATCAACCCGATCTTATCGCTGATCACGCAGGGCGCACGCTATTCGATGACGGATATCGGTGGTTTTGCATCCAATTTCCTGTCAGCGGTTGTGAACTTTATCATCATGGCATTCATCCTGTTCTGCCTGATGCGCATGGTCAATAAGGCTGTGAGTCTCGGAAAGAAGAAGGAGGAGCCGCAAGCTCCCACCACAAAGGAATGTCCGTATTGCCTGAGCCAGATCCCGATCAAGGCAACCCGGTGTGCGCACTGTACTTCTGAGGTAGAGTAGAACATATATAAAAAACAGGGGGGTTTCACGCTGCATCTTACATGCGAAAGCGTGAAACTCCCCCTGTTTTTTATGCGCAAGAGTTTGTGAATCATATACAGATAGTAGAAAGGGGCATACGTAGTCATATATATCATTCAGGTACTTTGGAGCGGCTGGTACTTAGCGACCGTATTTTGGTCGCTTACGTACCACTGACAGCGACAAGTAGCGAGAGCGTGCCTGGGGATATATATGCTCGTATGCCCTGTATCTGCGTTACGTAGTGGTTTGAATTATCTCGCGCGTCCGGTTATGATCCACGGCGCAGGCTGCTGCTTGAAGGAGTGATTGCTGCTTAATGTGGATACGGATACCTGGATGGTCTCCACATCGTTGATGCTGTATTTTTCCAGCATAGCAGGCAGTTCAGCCGCAACCTGGAAGTCGAGGGTATAGATTACGACATTGATGTTAGGGTTCAGTCCGGTCAGGTAAGAAAGCTCCTGCTCAGTGCTGGCAGATGCCACCAAAAAGACAAGGGAAGGAACCGGGCAGCCGGACATGCTGTGCTCATCCACATGCTCGATGATATTGACGTTGTGCAGACCGAAGTGGCTGACATTATCCTCCATCGTTGCACGATCCGCTTTGTTGTATTCCACTGCGGTCACAGAACCTTCCACAGCGATCAGTGCGGACTCGATGGCGATACTCTCGCCGCTGATGACACAGATGTCATCGGTAGGGGCCACGTTCATCTTGCTTAAAATGATGGCGCGGATCTCGCTGCCCACATAATGGATGGAACCGCGCTGGAACAGCTCGTTGGCAAGGCCGATCTTTGCGGTGTTTCTTGCTTTCGGATTGATGATCAGCATGGCAGCGGAAGCGTTGATGCCGCGGTTGATCATTTCCTTTACATAGTTATGTAAGATGGGGCCTTCCGGGTTGGAGCCTTCATTGTACCATACCTCGCATTCGCCGAGACCTGCATCCCACAGGCGGTAAAAAATATCGTCAACACCGGCATTTGTAAATACCATCGTTGTCTTGTGTGCTTCCACGGTGGGAATGACGTTTTTATTTTTCTTGGTAATATCGATCATCTTCACGTGCTCAAGATCCACGGTTGTGTTCTGTGAGTAGTATTGCAGCCAGCTGATGATCACATCATTTGTAAAGATCTGTTTATCCATATTGATTTCCTCCGAAAACGAATGCTTGCCGGAACAGTCATAGATCCGGTTGCTGATTACCTCTATTTTACCTGACCGGAGTGCGACTCGCAAGAAAAACAAAAAAATCTTTTGAAAAATAGAAGATTTGTGTTATATTGCTATTCGAAGGGAGAAAAATAGAAATGAACCGAATTTTACTTGGTAACCTGATTTCATTTTTGGCATCGCTGGCGCTTACGGCCGGATGTCTGATGAAAGATCCCAAAAAGGTATATGGTATGCAGGTCACAGAAAATCTGATCCTTGTTGTGTCATCCGCGTGCTTTGGCTCCTGGAGCGGTATTTCCACACTGCTTGTTTCAACCGTAAGAAATGTCCTGCTTGTGAAGGGGAGGTTTGACAAGCGCATGATGTATCTGTTCATCGTGCTTGTGACAGCCTGTGGGATAGCGGTCAACAATAAGGGACTGATCGGTCTGCTCCCGGTGCTTTCAACAGTCATACTCACGATCTGCAACTACTATGCACGGGAGATCCTGGCGATCAAATGGAGTCTGTTTGTCAATATCATGTTGTGGGCAGTTTACTTTTTCGCGATCTGGGACGTGATCTCAGGTGTGACGCAGGTAGTGATCGCAGTGATCACGCTAGCATCTATTTTTCAGGTAAAGCAAAGGAGAACGTTACATGAACAGCTATATGAAGGCAGCGATTGAGGAAGCAGAACATGGGATACATGCCGGAGACGGCGGCCCTTTTGGCTGTGTCATCGTCAAAGACGGTGAGATCATCGGGAAGGGGCATAACGAGGTCGTAAAGCGCAAGGACCCCACCTGCCACGGTGAGATCATGGCGATCCATGAGGCCAGCAGAACGCTGGACAGCTTTGATCTGTCAGGCTGCGAACTGTATACGACAGGAGAGCCCTGTCCCATGTGCATGGGTGCGATCCTGTGGGCGAATATCGATCGGGTCTACTATGGCTGCAACATTGCAGATACGGAGGAGATCGGTTTCCGTGACAAGGTGTTTTATGAGTTCACCGAGGAGAAAAAGGCGCAGATGGTTCAGGAACTGGACCGGGCAGAGTGCAGAAAACTGTACCGGGATTATCAGGATATGGCAGAGAAGACCAGCTATTAGAGCTGGTTTTTCCATGCAATTGAAATCAATCATAAGTATAAGAGGAAGAAAAAGATGATAAAATTGATCGCATCAGATCTGGATGGAACACTCCTTCCGGAGGGAACCCCGGACATTGATCCGGATATCTATGAGGTGATCCGCAGACTGCAGGACTGCGGCGTGACCTTTGTGGCGGCCAGCGGCCGGAATTATGAGAGCGTGATGAGCGTTTTCGGGTGCATGGAGAAGGAGATCACTGTGATCTCAGACAATGGCGGCTATGTGGCAAAGGCCGGGAAAGAGCTGTACTGCAACGGATTCCCCAGAGAGCTCTTGGAAGAAGTGGTGGAGCTGGCACATCGCGTACCGGATGCGTGGGTGATGGCATCTGCAGCCCGCGGTACTTATACGGACCGGAATGACCCGAAATATGTGAAGTGGGTCCGCGAGGGCTACAAGATGAACATCCGCGTGGTGGATGATCTGCTGTCCGTTGAGGAACCGTTGATCAAGGTAGCACTTTATACCTATGCAAAAGATGCTGCGGAGGTGGCGGAGCCGCTGAAACAGAAGCTTGGTGATCGCGTCAGCATTGCATTGGCAGGAGAGCGCTGGGTGGACATCATGATGCCAGGGATCAGTAAGGGAAATGCGCTGGCCCACATTCAGGAGAAGCTGGGCGTAACATGCGCAGAGACAGCTGCCTTTGGCGATAACGGAAATGATATTCCCATGCTCATGCGGGCAGAGGAGAGCTTTGCCGTGGAAAATGCAAGAGAAGAAGTGAAGCAGGTGGCAAAGCATGTACTCGGCGATGTCACGGAAGGGTCTGTGGTTGCGCAGCTGAAACGTATGTTGGCGGAAACTCAGGAAAAAAGTGGCTGCTGATGTGCTTTTTTACCAAAAAAGAAAGAATGAAAAGTAGATTTTTGTCTCTTTTTGATATATAATAGAAAAAGGTTTTGCGACGGTAACGGAATAAAGCGCCGCAGAAGCTTACATCTATAGGTAAAGGAGAATATGTATGAAAGAGAACAAACGAAAAATCATCGGCTTTCTCTCTGTCTTTGCGCTGATGTGTGCGATCGCACCGACGATCGTGCGTGCGGCAGAGGAAGGCGAGGCTCTTCCCGCTGTTTATGCCACCATGTGGGCATTATTGCCGCCCATCGTGGCAATTGCTCTGGCGCTCATTACAAAAGAGGTTTACAGCTCACTTTTTGTAGGAATTGTCGTAGGAGCGCTGCTGTACTCCAATTTTAACTTTGAAGGAGCAGTGTTACATACCTTTAACGGTGGACTGATCGCCGTGCTGACGGATGCTTATAATATGGGTATCCTGATCTTTTTGGTGCTGCTTGGAACGATGGTGGCACTGATGAACAAGGCGGGCGGTTCCGCAGCCTTCGGACGCTGGGCCGGCGAGCATATCAAGAGCCGTGTGGGCGCACAGCTGGCAACGATCCTGCTTGGTGTGCTGATCTTTATCGATGACTATTTTAACTGTCTGACCGTGGGCAGCGTCATGCGCCCGGTTACGGACAAGCACAATGTTTCCCGTGCGAAGCTGGCATACCTGATCGATGCCACGGCAGCACCGGTCTGTATCATTGCACCGATCTCATCCTGGGCAGCTGCAGTCAGCGGCTTTGTTGAGGGCGAAGACGGACTGGCACTGTTTGTCAGCGCGATCCCGTATAACTTCTATGCGATCCTGACGATCGTTATGATGGTTGGTATGGTTCTGTTAAAGGTGGAATTTGGCTCTATGGCGACCCATGAGTCAAATGCAAAGAATGGAGATCTGTATACCACACCGGATCGTCCTTATGCGAACATTCAGGCGGAAGAGAAGCCGGATTCCAAAGGAACCGTGCTGGATCTTGTGATCCCGATCATCTGTCTGGTTGCCTGCTGTGTGATCGGAATGATCTATACCGGCGGTTTCTTCTCCGGTGAGAGCTTTGTTTCTGCATTTTCAAACAGTGATGCTTCTGTTGGTCTGGCGCTCGGCAGCTTTTTCGGACTGCTGATCACGGTTGCATTATACCTGTTCAGAAAGGTACTGAAATTCAAGGAGTGTATGGACTGTCTGGCTGACGGATTTAAGGCAATGGTTCCTGCGATCCTGATCCTGACGTTCGCATGGACACTGAAGGCTATGACCGATTCTCTCGGTGCAAAGGATTTTGTCGCAGGTGTGGTACAGAGCAGTGCAGGCAGCCTGATGAGCTTCCTCCCGGCTGTTGTATTCCTGATCGGCTGCTTCCTGGCATTTGCTACCGGAACCAGCTGGGGAACCTTCGGTATCCTGATCCCGATCGTTGTAGCAGTTTTCCAGAACACCAACCACACGCTGATGATCATTTCCATCTCTGCATGTATGGCAGGTGCGGTTTGCGGCGACCACTGCTCACCGATTTCCGATACAACGATCATGGCATCTGCGGGTGCACAGTGTAACCATGTCAATCATGTGTCTACACAGCTTCCCTATGCGATTATTGCAGCAGCAGTATCCTTTGTATCCTACATCATCGCAGGATTTGTTCAGAACGCATGGATCTGCCTGCCTATCGCTATCATTTTGATGCTGGCAGTGCTGTTCCTATTAAAGAATGTACATTCCCAGAATATGGATTAAATATCGAATAAACAGAGAGCGCCTTTTTCACATGCAAGCTGTGGAAAAGGCGCTTTTTTCGTTGGTATTTACAAGATGATGATGCTGGCGCAGCCAAGATCCTCGCCCAGATCGTAGACCTTGCCGGAGGTCAGTCCGACAACAGTGGGACGGAGGATATAGTAGGGGCTGTTCTTGACGACCTTTGCTTTTTCGCCGTTGCTCAGTTCCACGATGGAATCCACCGGATAAAGGATCATGCTTTGCAGGAAGCTTTCCATAGCATACAGATCCAGCTCCTGGGTCATGGACATGATCATCTCCACAGCCTCGCGCTGGGAGAAGGCGGATTTGTAAGGGCGCTCCGTGACAAGGGCATCGTAGATATCTGCGACGGCCAAAACTTTGGCGTAGGGGGTGATCTTTTCTGAGGAAACCCCCATGGGATAGCCGGTACCGTTGATCTTTTCGTGGTGCTGGAGTACCGCAAGCTTTACTTCGTCGGACAGCGCCGCGTTATTTTGTATGATGCGGTAGCTGTATACGGAATGCTGACGCATGATCTCAAATTCTGCATCATCGAGCCTGGCGGGCTTGTTTAAGATTTCCGGCGGGATCTTTGTCTTTCCTACATCGTGCAGCAGGCCGGCCATGCCAATCTCGCGGATCTCCGTGTCGGTCATGCCCATTTTCTTGGCGACGATCATGGAGATGGTCGCCACGTCCACACTGTGCTTGAAGGTGTATTCATCACTTGTTTTTAAAGCACTGATATCGATCGCCATGGCATCGTTTTCCTGAATGGCCGTCATCAGACTGTCTGCGATATTTGTGGTAGCCTCAACGAGAGCGGGGTCATCGGTGTTGTTGTAAACATATTGGATACCTTCCGCAACCCGTTCGCGTACACTGTCCGAGAGGCTGACCTTTGCACGGTCATCGGTACGCAGCCGCTCAATGTTTTTCTGGGCAGCAGCAGATATCGATCCGTCTTCATCATCGTCCGTGATCTCCTGTATGTAAATGCTCATAATGCCCATCTTGAGCATGGATTCAATAACATATTCATCCAGTGTCGCACCGCGTGCGATCAGAACCCGTCCAAGGCGGTCGGTCACCGGATGATCAACACGCATGCCCGGCTTTAACTGCCTGGTGCGCATAAACTTTCTGTGGATCACCAAAAAATCCTCCTTCTGTAAAAAACACTTGTTACTAGTATAGCACAGCCCGTTTCCGCGGGCAAGATGGCTTTATCATGCATGGGCAAGTGGGGAATTTCATAAAATATTTAGGTGAAATTAATGTTTTTTATAATTCTTTTAGAAACTCGTCACATATAATACACAATTTCCGGTTATAGTATAACCATCAGCAGAGATGCTGAAGCAACAATTCCCTATATAGATGTAACATTTTCATAACTAAACTCCTCGAAAAAACGATCGCGCAAGCGATCGTTTTTTCATGTTATCTGCCTTTGCAGAGAGGATATCAATTTTTCCAATTTCTGATTTCCAGCAATCCCGGCACGAGTTCTCTTGCGCTTGTGCGCAGGATGATCCGTCCCTTTTCTGCGGTGGCACCGGAAGGGTCGCCTCCAATGCCAATCGGCTTTCCGTCTCTTGTTTTCCAGTCCTCAGACACCCATCCGATGGATACGCTGCCATAGGGAAGCAGCGCTTTGTTTTCAGCGAATGCCTGTGGAATTCCGGGTTCGCTGGTCTCCAGCTTCACGAGGCTTTCGTCAACAGCCATGACCATGGATGTCTCCATCTCTCCGCCATGAAAATCCCAGATATTCCCCTCGGAGATCGTTGCCCTCACATCCGGATGCGAAAATGCACCGGAAGACAAAATGAAAGGAGAAATTCCCAATTCACTGCGCAATTCCCTGCTGAGCACCTGTACGATCGGAGCATTTCCGCCGTGACATACAAGAAATGCCAGCTTTTCAAATCCGTGATGTGCAAGACTGGCGGCAATGTCATACAGCATGTGGTAATAGGTGTCCGGCCGCATGGTAATGGAACCGCAGAAATTTTTGTGCTCCGTGCTAAGCCCCACCGGAATGACCGGGAAGATCAGCATGGGAAAATCCGGTTCACCAGCCTCTTCCAGCGCCTCAGTCAGATGCTCACACATTGCTTCCGCGATAATGTCGTCGGTGCCAAGAGGCGCCTGATTGCCATGCTGCTCCAACGCCCCCAGGGGGATCAAAACAATGGTTTCTTTTTTATCAACGGCTTCCATCTCAAGCCTGGTCAAATCTCTGTATTTTCTGATCATGACATGATCTCCTGTCTTACAAAGCTGATCCTGGTCAGGCGATCATATAAGAAGTAACCTACCAGATAGTTGATACCGATCTTTAAGATATTAAAGGGAATGGTCGCCAGCACGATAAAGCTTGTCAGATCATGGATGGAAGGATTCACCGCAGCCACGATCTGGATCACACCGTCAAGCGGCATTTCCATTGCCTTTGCATAAAGCGGTAATGTGATACATGCGTTGCAGAAGCATGCAAATGCAACACGCAGCGGAACACTTATGAGCATGGCAGTGATGCCTGCTTTTCTTGTCTTGCCCATTTTTTTGTAGATAAACCACAGCGGGAAAATATACATAACGATAGCGATCAGGTTTGCAAGATCACCCACAAACGCAGAGCTTGTTCCGATGGTTATGAGCTTGATGAGGATCTTAATAACCTCCACGCAGACAGCGGGAACCGGTCCCATCAAAAACAGGGCGATCAGAGAGGGCATATCCGAGAAATCCACCTTGTAAAAGGGCGGCATCATCGGAATGGAAATCTCCAATGACATCAGTACACCTGCCAGCGCGGCAAGCATGGCCGTTGTGATCAGCGTTTGTGTGGTCCAGATTTTTTTCTTTTCGTTCATGTTAGAACCTCCTTGAGATAAAAAGATATTTTGAGCAGAAGTCCTAAATTCTTTGAAAGAAAAAGAATAAAAAAGATCTCAAACCATCAGGGTCTGAGATCTGTGTCATGCAATCGATCCGCACGTTTTCCTTTTTCCACGCGCATGTTTCATGAATCATCTTCTCTCATCCAGACTGTAACTGTCGGTATCGGAATTCCTGTACAGGTCACCGATTCATGCCTCATGTCACTCGTAAGAACTGTCGACAAAGGCTCGCGGACTTTACCGCCGGTAGGGAATCTCACCCTGCCCCGAAGAATTTATTCGTTTCTGTTCGTCTATGATAGTAGCACGAGCGGAAGCAAATGTCAACCGTTTCCTGGGAGAGGTGTATTCCCGCGACCTTTGCGTATGTGATCGGAGCGGGGTACACCTGTTTTTTCCTTACATCTGATAAAATCTTAGATTTTCATTGAGATCTGCACTGATCTCACCGCCTGCTTCCTCGTACTTCTTGTAGAGGCTCTGCAGGCGTTTTGTATTTTTCTTGTTTTCGATCTCCAGCTTGCCAAACGCGTTCTGGTAGAGAGGATTGTTGGCAAGCGAAGCGCGGATCTCTTTTGAAAACGGGCAGTAGCGCGATAAAATATCCCGGGTGACCTTGTTCAGACGGAAGCTGCCCTGTGATTCATACTTCAGCCAGTTTACATAATCAGCCACAAAAACCTCGCGGAAGTTGTTGCGCGCATGTAACAGTGAAGATTTTAGTTTTTCCTTTGCGCCCGCAGACAGATCCTTGTTCTTCCGGTAAAACTGCAGGTAGTCATAGTATTCTGCGGTCAGTGACCGGATGCGGTAATCGTTCCAGTAGGTGCCCTGGATCCGGCGGCAGATCTCCCAGCGGTAACGGCCCATGGCGAGCATCATCTGCTCGTCCAGGTCGGTATTCATGAAAATGGGAAAGATAAAGCGCGCGGGCGTGTCTGTGCGGGCATCGCTTGTCTCCTGCCACATGACGGAACGGGAGCCAACGCAGGGCAGCAGGATCACATCGGGCATGACTTCCTTCATCAGATTTTCCTGTGTGATGCCGTGATCCGGATCGGAAAACAGAACCTCACGGTAAAGGGCGGAGTAGTCCAGTCCGCGGATATGGTTGATCGATTGTTCGATGCGCGCGGCGGTAGCTGCCATTTTCTCAAAGGAGCCCATCAGCTCATCACCGGAAAGGATCGGGCAGAAGGCGGATAATCGTCCGGAAACATTTTTGTTGGTGGATTGAAACAGGTTGTCGATCTCAAACTCCACCTTGGCATCCTGATCGCGCCGCAAGCGGGTATATTCGTGCTCGTTGATCTCTCCCTGCTTGAGCTGCTCCTGCAGATAACCGGAGTAATCCAGATCAAATTCATTGCGAGAGGGTTCTTTTTCTCCATAGTATATTTTTTTCAGCCATTCATAGATCGTATCAATGTGTGTGTAGTTGAACAATCCGAGGGATTCGCCAAAGCGAACCAGGGCATTGGTCTGTTCCGTACCTAAAAGCTCTGCGTCCATAAATCCGAAATTGAAAAACATCTGCATGATCGGAGAGAGACGGCTGCCGGCTCCAACAGAGTAAAAAAATGCCCGCTTATAGATCTCATAAAACCGGCTGCTCAGCGTTTTTCTGAGCTCGCGGGCATCCTTGTCCGCAGAAGCCCGGTCCGGAAGCTTTTTGTAGGCCTGCAAAAGCAGCTTGAACTTGCGGATCTCTTCTTTTTCATAGCCTGCAAAGGACATGATATGGGCAACACAGTCCTCGTCTGCGATGTTTGTCTGAACACCGCCGGGGACGGAGGCCTGATAGTTCGTGCATGCACGCCCGGCTTCCTCGATCTGCATGGGATCATAGATGTCTAATGTCTTCATGACCTGACAGAGCTCTTTCATGTGCTCACGACAGGCGCTTGTATCCTTTCCTTCCGTTGACAGGCGGACGGCCAGATGATAATAGAGATGAAAAATATCGTCCTCTGTGTCGTTCCATAACAGATCGCGGTTGCACATCAGGTAGTTTGCGATCTCCTCGATTCCCTGGGCGGTCCGGTGCATCTGGGCAGAAGCCTCCATGATGGCGCCGACACACATATCATCATTCTTGATCATCAGCTGCAGGTATTCGCGCAGATAGCCCTGCATCAGGCTCTGGCTGTTGCTCAGCTCCCAGTTTTCTACCTTGTGCTGCAGGGTGAGTGCCTCAAAATGTGTCAGGCGGTAAAAGCTGTGTTCCGGCATCATCAGCTGCGCGCACAGGGTTTTATAGTCATTATAGCTGTTCTGTGCGGTTGCATGTAACAGTGTTGCTTTTCTCTTTAAAGAGGCATACAGACAGAGCGCCTGATGACGCTGTTCGAGTGCAGTGCGAAGAAAGATCGGGCGGAAGTTTGCCTGTGCTTTGAGCAGTGTGTGCAGTTCGGCGGCACCCTTACACGGAATGACGATGAGCGTGGTGTCCTCGCTTGCCGTATAGTCGCAGGAGAACCATTCGGTCTCCAAGATACCGATGATCGAATTTGCCCCCATCGTGATCTCTGCATAATTATAATGACGTGTGACCGAGCCCTGCTGGATCAGGTACCATTCCATGACCTTCTCCTGCCGTCTGGCAACCAGGTCGCCCTTTTTTATCTTTACTGTCTGCATGTGTTGCCTCCCCAAAAAGTTCTTCTCCTACCCAGTATAGACAAAAAAAAGACTTGCGTCAATCAGCGAAAACAGCGCTTGCAACCATTCCCCGCCTATATTAAAATGAATACATGGAGATGCAAAGATTATACAGTTATGTGAGACAGGCAATTGAAACATATGGAATGATCCGCGAGGGAGATCACATCGCAGTGGGTATTTCGGGAGGAAAGGATTCCCTGACGCTGCTTTATGCGCTGGCGGGCATCCGGCATTTTTATCCGAAGCAGTTTTCCCTGACCGCGATCACGGTTCATCTGGGGCTTCCGGGAATGGATTTTACCCCGATACGCACACTTTGTGAGGAGCTTCAGGTGCCCTATGAGATAGTGGAAACACAGATCGGAGAGATCGTTTTTGACGTGCGAAAGGAGAAGCATCCCTGCGCGCTGTGCGCAAAGCTTCGTAAGGGTGCGCTGAACGAGAGGGCGCTGGCCCTTGGCTGCAACAAGATCGCCTATGCCCATCACCGGGATGATTTTGTGGACACACTGTTTCTGTCAATGGTGCAGGAAGGGCGGATCGCCAGTCTTTCACCCCATTATGTGCTAGAGCGTACGGGGCTTACCCTCATCCGTCCGCTGATGCTCGTACCGGAGGCGCAGATTAAGGGATTTTGCAGGAAATACGAGCTGCCGGTTGTGAAAAGTACTTGTCCGGCCGATGGAAATACCGCCCGAGAGAAGGTGAAGGGTGCCATCAGGCAGCTGCAGCAGCTGTATCCGGATATCAGGGAACGGGCATTTACGGCGATCTGCAGAGCCGATTTTGATGACTGGATGAGGGATGAATGAGGAAACAAATATTTGATAAAGGAGAATGACGATGGAAAGAAAGATCAAAGCATTTACACTTCCGGGTACGACCGACCCGGGTGTGCAGGAGTACGAAAAGAAGCACCGGGCGGTGGCAAGGCGTGCAGCTGCTGACGGAATGGTACTTTTGAAAAACGAGGATGGGATGCTTCCCTTCAAGGAAGGGGCAAAGCTGGCGTTATATGGGGCAGGAGCTGTGGCAACGATCAAGGGCGGCACAGGCTCCGGAGACGTGAATTCCAGAGAAACGGTCAGTGTTTATGACGGTCTTGTGGCGGCGGGCTTTACCATCGCAAATGAGGATTGGATCCGTGATTACCGGGAATGCTATCAGAAAGCTAGGGAAGCTTGGCGGGATGTGATCTGGGCGGATTGCGATGACCGCGCAGCAGCGGGTGATCCGGATCCGATGTTTTGTTCCTATGCGGAGCATCAGTTTGACCTTCCGGCGGGCCCGCTTCCTACACCGGTGCAGGCGGATGCTGCGGTCTATGTGATCGCGCGTATTGCGGGAGAGGCCAAGGACAGACAGCTTCGCGGGGGCGATTACCTGCTAAGCGATGAGGAGCATGAGGCGTTACGTCTTTTGTGCGAGCAGCATGAGCGGGTGCTGGTGGTGATCAATTCCGGCGGACTGATCGATCTTTCTTTTATGGATGAATTTTCAAATATCAAGGCGCTGATCTACATGGGACAGCCCGGTATGGAGGCGGGCTCTGCCCTTTCAGATGTGCTGAGCGGCGCAGTTACACCCAGCGGAAAGCTGACGGACAGCTGGGCATATCACTATGAGGATTACCCGAATGCAGCCACGTTTTCCCACATGAACGGCGACACCGAAACGGAACGCTACGAGGAAGGTATTTATGTGGGCTACCGTTATTTTGATACCTTTGAGGTTCCGGTACGTTACAGCTTTGGCTATGGACTGTCCTATACGAATTTTGACCTGCGCATGGTGCATCTGAGCTTTGTGCATCCAAACTCTGCACGGGCGTCGATCCGAATCGTTGTGGAGGTGACCAATACGGGAACAGTGAGCGGGAGAGAAGTGGTACAGATCTATGCTTCCTGTCCGCAGAAAAACATGTCCAAGGAGTATCGCAGGCTGGTGGGCTTTGCCAAGACCTCTGAGATCGCTCCGGGAAAATATGAGAATGTAGAGATCCTGATCTCCATCTACAGTCTTGCCTCCTTCAGCGAGAAGGCTCCGGGATGGCTGATGGATTGCGGAACCTATGGATTTTTCATGGGAAACAGCCTGGAAAGTGCACAGTTTGCGGCTTCCGTGGAGCTGACAAAGAATATCCTGCTGGAACAGACGGATCATATCTGCCCGCTTCAGAAGGAATTAAAGGAATTGGAATGTCCGCAGGAGCGCGTCTTTGCGCGCCGCGCAAAATGGCATGCGTACGTATGTAAGAATCCGGCGATCGTGGTTCCGACAGAGATGCTTCTGACCAGAAAGGATGTCAGGTACGGAAGGGAAGCAAAGCGTATCAGCCCGGAGATCCGGGAAGCGGTGGATGCGCTTACGACCGAGCAGATGATCGCCCTTGTTACCGGTGATCCGGGACGTGCCCAGGGACAGTTCGGTGTATCCGGAAAGACGGTTCCGGGCTCTGCGGCACAGACCAGCGACTGTGCAGAGGACCGGGGCATAGCAAGCATTGTGCTGGCGGACGGACCGGCGGGGCTTCGTCTCACAAAGACGTACTATGCGAAGGGTGGAGAGCAGCAGCTGCTGCCGATTGAGGCAAATATTGAAAACGGATACTTGTATCGGGGAAATGATACTTTTGAGGGAGATGCCTATTATCAGTACTGTACGGCATTTCCGACGGGAACACAGCTGGCACAGAGCTGGGATCTGGAGCTGATCGAGCAGGTTGGAGCGGCCGTTGCGGAGGAATTAAAGCTGTTCGGCGTGACCTTATGGCTGGCACCGGGTATGAACATTCACAGAAATCCGTTGTGCGGACGTAATTTTGAGTATTATTCCGAGGATCCCATGCTGACCGGAAGACTAGCGGCCGCCATGACAAAGGGCGTGCAGGAAAAAGGCAGTGTCGGTACGACCATCAAGCATTTTGCCTGCAACAATCAGGAGGATAATCGCATGGGCTCTGACAGCGTGATCTCCGAGCGTGCGCTGCGGGAGATCTATCTGAAGGGCTTTGCTTACGTTGTGACCACACAGCAGCCGCTGTCGATCATGACCAGCTACAACCTGATCAACGGCGTACATGCCGCAAACAATTATGATCTTTGTACAAAGGTGGCAAGAGATGAATGGGGATTTAAGGGCGTGATCATGACCGACTGGACGACGACCCAGTGGGGAGATGACTGTACCGCTTCCGGCTGTATGCGTGCCGGAAACGACCTGGTGATGCCCGGAGTGCCTGCGGATCATGAAAATATCCGACAGGCGCTGGCGGACGGAAGCCTTAGCATAGAGGAGCTGAAGCTTGCAGTTTCGCATCTGCTTCCTGTAGTATTCCAGTCTGACAGATACGAGGACTGATCAAACGAATCAAAACAGGTCGAATCACTTGCTGATGAGGTATTTCTGTACGGAGCAGTTATGAATAAAAGGCGGTGAGGTAGTCGGTCAGAGCTTTCTGATCGGCTGCCCCCATCGTTTCTCTGGCGGAGTGCATGGCAAGGATCGGTACGCCGATGTCCACACACCGCACCGGAAGCAGCGCGGATGCGATGCTTCCAAGTGTTCCGCCGCCCCGCTCATCGGAGTGGTTCACAAATTTCTGATAAGGGATCTTTTTTGCATCGCAGATCTGCTGTACGATCGCGATGGCTTCACTATCTGTGGCATAGCTCTGGCTGCATGCCTGTTTGATCGAAAAACCTTTTCCCATCACATTTTTATTGACCGGATCATAATGACTTTCATAGGCAGGATGCAATGCATGTGCCACATCCACGGACATCATGAGGGATGTGCGCAGTGCATCTTCGCATGCTCCTTCCGGCCAGCCCAGATGGCGGCAAAGCTTCTTTGTGATCTGCAGAAGGAGCGCGCTGTCCGCGCCCTGCTTTGTGCGGCTGCCTACTTCTTCATGGTCAAAAATAACGAGTACATTAATGCCCTTTGCCCGTTTGGCAGCGGTCAGTCCATCCAAAAGTGCCTGCACGGATGTGAGATCATCCAAACGGGGAGCCTGATAAAAGGCGTTTTCGAGACCGATCCCGGTGCCGGATTCTGTGTTGTAAAGATTTAATTCATAGTCCAGAATGTCATCCGGCTCGCAGGAGAGGTGCTCTGCCAACAGACGTACAAGTATGCCTTCTGTCGGTTCTTCCCCTGACAGGCCGAGGAGCGGAAGCATCTGTGTCTGTTTTTTTAACTCCATGCCCTTGTTCATCTCGCGCTGCAGATGCACAGCCACGTTGGGGATCGTCAAAAGCGGAGTACGAAGATCGATCAGCCGTACATCCGGCACGAACAGATCTTCTGAGCGCAGAACCACCTTTCCGGCCAGTGACAGCGGACGGTCCAGCCAGCTCATATGGTTGACGCCGCCATAGCCCTCTGCGTTCAGACGAATATATCCGCTTCCGGACATTTCCGGCCGGGGCTTGATGCGAAAACCGGGAAAATCTCCGTGTGCCGCGCCGATGCGGAACCCGTCTCCCGGCTTTGCGTCTGCACCGATCACAAAGGCAATGAGGAAAGAGCCGTAGCATGTCACGACGTATGATCCGCCGGGCACCAGAGTCCACGGCTCACTGTCTGTCAGCTCCGTGAAACCGGCAGAGAGCAGGAACTCCTTCGCAGCCTGAACGGTGTGATAGGGTGAGGTTGCTTTTTGTATGAGAGCTTCCAGCCGGTCGATCGGTGAAGAGACAGGTGTTGAGAAAGTATTATCGATAATCATAGCGTGATCTCCTTTCGTAACTTAAATAGGGAATGTGAGTCACAATGTATCAGGCAGGTACTTTGGAGCGGCTGGTACTTAGTGACCGTATTTTGGTCACTTATGTACCACTGCCAGCGACAAGTAGCGAGAGCGTGCCTGCCATACATGTGCTCACATGACCGAAAAAAATGTATCCACATCCCATATTTTATGTTATCATTTTGAGATATGCAAGGAGGGAATGACAGAATGAAACTATTTGTGATCGGATGCGGGCGATGGGGATCCTTTATCGCCTGGTATTTGAACCATATCGGACATGAGGTAACGCTTTACGGCAGAGAAGGCTCAAAGAACATGGAACAGCTGATGCGGGAGCGAAAAAATGAATATATCACGCTGCCGGATTCGCTGCAGCTGACCAGTGACCTTACGGGCGCACAGGAGGCGGATATCGTTGTGATCTCTATCAGTTCACAGAGCCTGCAGTCTCTCTGCGACACGCTGAAGCCTTATGATCTGAAATATAAGACCTTTGTACTTTGTATGAAGGGGATCGAGATCAGCACAGGACGAAGACTGTCGCAGATCGTGGAGGATAATGTGGATGCCTCCAACCGTATAGCAGTGTGGCTGGGACCCGGACATGTAGAAGAATTCTACCGGGGCATTCCAAACTGTATGGTCATAGACAGCAGCCATGATGCCACAAAGCAGCTTTTGGTAGAGCAGTTTTCCAGTGATCTGATCCGTTTTTATTATGGAATGGATCTGATCGGAAACGAGATCGGCGGCGCTGCGAAGAATGTCATAGGAATCGCGGCAGGCATGCTGGACGGGATCGGACGCACATCCTTAAAAGGTCCTCTGATGGCCCGGGGCCCCAGGGAGATCGCACGGCTCATCAAGGCGATGGGAGGCAGCGAATTATCTGCTTACGGATTATGCCATTTGGGCGATTACGAGGCAACACTGTTTTCTGCTCACAGCCATAACCGGATGTTCGGCGAGCGTTTTATCCGAAAAGAACCCTATGACAAGCTGGCGGAGGGCTATTATACAGTGAAAGCACTGGTGGCTCTCGGAAGGCGTTATCATGTGGATCTGCCCATCTGCGAGGCGGTGTATGGGATGCTCTATGAGGAGCTTTCGCCGGAGACAGCTTTGGAGGAACTGTTTTCCCGCAGTCTGAAGGGAGAATTTGTGTAAAGGGATTAGGGGTTTTGGCTGGAATCCGCCGCACAGATGTGTTAAAATAAATAGAACCTGTTGTTATGCAAAATAAAAGGAGAATGACTATGGACAACGAAATCGTATGGCAGGATCGCAAACGCGTTTGGTGCGGTCTGCCCTGGACATTTACGAAGTATGAATTAAGCAAACAAAAGCTGATCATCAAGACCGGATTTTTCACACAGAATCAGGATGAGGTCCGCCTGTACCGCGTGCTTGATCTTTCGCTGAAAAGAAGCCTTTTGCAGCGGATCTTCGGATTGGGAACGATCAACTGCCATTCCGTTGATAAGACGATGAAGAATTTCGAGATCAAGAATATCAAGAATTCCGAAAATGTAAAAAATCAGCTGTCCGATCTTATTGAAGAGGCAAGAAAAGAAAACCGCGTTTCTTCCAGAGAGTTCATGACAGAGCCGGAGGATGATGACGAAGTGGGTGAGGAGGAGTAAATCACCTAATTTTTTGAGGAGTTTCGCCAAAAATAACGGGCTTTCCTTGACAAAAGCGGAAAATTCCTTTAAGGTTTTAAAGGAGTAAAGCAATAATAATGTGAAGGAGTAACGTTATGGTTGACAAAATTGCTGAGATCAATGGTCTCATAAACAACATTGTATGGGGTGTGCCTGCCCTGACGCTTTTGATCGGCACCGGTGTCCTGATGACCCTGCTGACAAAGTTCTTCCAGTTCACACATTTTGGTCACATGATCAAAGAGACCATTGGTGGACTGTTCCGGAAAAAAGATATTTTAAACAACAAGGATGAGAATTCCATTTCGCAGTTCCAGGCGCTTTGTACCGCGTTGTCTGCAACGATCGGTACCGGTAATATCGCCGGTATTGCATATGCCATCACAATGGGTGGTACCGGTGCGGTGTTCTGGATGTGGCTGGCTGCTATCGTCGGTATGATGACGAACTATTCCGAGAACGTACTCGGAATCTTCTTCCGCCGCAGAAACGAGAAGGGCGAGTGGTCCGGCGGTGCGATGTACTATCTGCGTGATGGTCTTGGAAGCAAAAAGGGCTGCAAGCAGATCGGAGCCGTGCTGGCGGTACTGTTTTCCGTGTTTGCAGTATTCGCCTCCTTCGGTATCGGAAATATGGGTCAGGTGACTTCCATTCGTGAGTCCGTGCTTCACGCATTTGGTTTTGCCGCTGATTCCCGGACCGGCGGTCTGATCATCGGAATCATTGTTGCCATCGTTGCAGCACTTGTTATCCTTGGTGGTCTGACACGTATTGCAAAGGCAAATGAAAAGATCGTGCCGTTTATGGCGATCTTCTACATACTGGGCAGCGTGATCATCGTTGTGATGAATTATAAGATGATCATTCCTGCATTTGCATCTATTTTTTCGCATGCATTCAGCTTAGAGGCAGCAGCCGGCGGTGTCGGCGGTGCCGTGATCAAGCAGGCGATGACCTGGGGCTTTAAGCGAGGCGTGTTCTCCAATGAGGCGGGGCTGGGTTCTTCTGTTATGGTGCATTCTGCTTCCAACGTGAAGGAGCCTGTGACGCAGGGACTCTGGGGAATTTTTGAAGTATTCTTTGATACGATCATTGTATGTACACTGACTGCGCTCGTGATCCTGACCACCGGCATCGTGGATCTGGAGACTGGCGTATCCATCAGCGGTGCAACAAAGCTTGGTCTTGCAACTGAGGCGTTCACGAAGTGCTTTGGCAGCTTCGGAGGTATCTTTATCGCCATTGCGATCACACTGTTTGCATTCTCTACCGTGCTTGGCTGGAGCTATTACGGAACCAAGGCATGGGAGTTTTTGTTTGGAACCAAGGCAACGATCGTTTACAAGGTGATCTTTATCGTGATCATTGTGGCAGGATCGGCACTGGATGCTTCGCTTGTCATTGACCTGTCTGATACGTTCAACGGTTTAATGGCGATTCCGAACCTGATCGGTGTGATCACATTGTCCGGAACGGTCATGGCTATCACAAACAACTACGCAAAACGTATCTTCAAGGGTGACAGTTCCGTGAAACCGATGCTGTCGTTCTTTGAGGACATTCAGCGTGAGCAGGAGAAGCGTCTGAAGGAAGAGGACTAATATCAGGAAGAAATAAGGAAGAAACAAGGCGTAAGTTGAGAACTTACGCCTTTTCTTGCTTTTCGCACAGTACCATGATAAAATGAGTGCAAGAGAGTCAACATGCTTGCATGATTGACGAACGACGAATGTTGATCATGTGCTGTTTTTGCACATGATAAAATGAGTGCAAGAGAGTCAACATGCTTGCATGATTGACGAACGACGAATGTTGATCATGTGCTGTTTTTGCACATGATATAATGAGGGTTGAATGCGGATCGTGACCGTTATTTCACGAAAAAGGGCGTACTGATCGTACGTTTTGAAAGGAGTAAACACGATGGCGGATTTTAGAGTGATCGAAGTAAAACGCAGCATTTTTGAGGATAATGATGCGGACGCAAATAAATTGCGGGAGGAGCTTAAGAAAGAGAAGACATTTCTTTTGAATCTGATGTCTTCCCCCGGCGCAGGAAAAACCACGACATTAAAGCGTACCATCGCAGAATTAAAGGATGAAATAAAGATTGGCATCATGGAAGCCGATATTGATTCGGATGTGGATGCAAAGGCGATCATGGAGACAGGAGCGCGGGCCATCCAGATCCACACCGGTGGCATGTGCCATCTGGATGCGGACATGACCCGTCAGGGCATCCGCGAATTTGGAACCAGTGACCTGGATCTGGTCGTTCTGGAAAATGTCGGCAATCTTGTCTGCCCGGCAGAGTTTGATACCGGAAGTACAAAGAATGCGATGATTCTTTCTGTTCCGGAGGGTGATGACAAGCCGTTGAAATATCCACTGATGTTCACGATCTGTGATGTGGTGCTGATCAATAAATGTGACACACTGTGTGTGTTTGATGATTTTGACAAGGATGCAGTAGTGGAACGCATTCATAAGCTGAACCCGAAGGCGGAGGTGATCTTTGTATCTGCAAAGACCGGTGAGGGCTTTGAGGAGTGGATCAATTGGCTGCGTCGTGAGGTGGGAGAATATCAGAAAGCCCTGGTGTAAGCGGCGAAAACGAAATGGAAGAGAGATCTATCGTTGTAAGAAAGAACGTTAAGAAATAGAAGAAAGGATAGATAGGAACTGTGAGAGTAGGCAGCAGTTCCGAAGAGGTTTAAAAAATGGCAAAGATTATTTTAACCGGAGACCGTCCCACCGGACGTCTCCATGTAGGACATTACGTAGGTTCTCTGCGACGCAGAGTGGAATTACAGAATTCCGGCGAGTTTGACAAGATCTACATCATGATCGCAGATGCACAGGCGCTGACGGATAATGCGGACAATCCGGAAAAAGTACGTCAGAATATCGTAGAGGTAGCGCTGGATTATCTTTCCTGCGGGCTTGACCCAGAGAAATCCACACTGTTCATCCAGTCTATGATCCCGGAGCTGACAGAGCTTAGCTTTTATTATATGAATCTGGTAACTGTTGCGCGTCTTCAGAGAAATCCTACCGTAAAGTCTGAGATCCAGATGCGTAATTTTGAGGCAAGTATCCCGGTGGGATTTTTTACTTATCCCATCAGCCAGGCCGCAGATATCACTGCATTCCAGGCAACAACCGTTCCGGTTGGAGAGGATCAGATGCCCATGCTGGAGCAGTGCCGCGAGATCGTGCACAAGTTTAACAGTGTGTACGGCGAGACCCTGACCATGCCCCAGATCATGCTGCCGGACAACCAGGCTTGTATGCGTCTGCCGGGCATTGACGGAAAAGCAAAGATGAGCAAGTCACTGAACAACTGCATCTATCTTTCCGACACCGAGGAGGAAGTTCGCACAAAGATAATGTCCATGTTCACGGATCCGAATCATCTGAAGGTGTCCGATCCCGGAAAGGTAGAGGGCAATCCGGTATTTATTTATCTGGAGGCATTCTCTCGTCCGGAGCACTTTGCAGAGTTTTTGCCGGAGTACGCAGGCATTGAGGAATTAGAGGAGCACTATAAGCGCGGCGGTCTCGGAGATGTAAAGGTAAAGAAATTCTTAAATAATGTGATGCAGTCAGAACTGGCACCCATCCGTGCCCGCAGAGCGCAGTGGGAGAAGGATATTCCCGCAGTTTATGAGATCCTGAAAAAAGGCTCTGAGGAAGCAGAAAAGGTGGCGGCAGACACGCTTTCCAAGGTGCGCGCAGCCATGAAGATCAACTACTTTGATGATGCGGCGCTCATCAAAGAGCAGATGGAGAAGTACGGAACAAATTAAATAAATGGGAGAAGCATGCGCACCCGCTCCACACCTTACGTGCAAAGTCGCGGGTGCTGCATGGCTTCTCAAATATAAATATGGAGGATATAATACCATGGACCAGAAGATTCCCTACAAAATTTATCTGGAAGAGAGTGAAATGCCGAAGGATTGGTACAACGTGCGTGCTGATATGAAGATCAAGCCGGCACCGCTTTTAAATCCGGCATCACACGAACCGATGACGGCAGAAGAGTTGGGAACTGTATTTTGCGATGAGCTTGTGAAGCAGGAGCTGAACAACGACGACCGTTATATCCCGATCCCTGAGGAGATCCAGGACTTTTACAAAATGTATCGTCCGGCTCCGCTGGTACGTGCGTACTGTCTGGAAAAGAAGCTGGGCACGCCCGCAAAGATCTATTATAAATTTGAAGGAAATAACACCAGTGGCAGCCACAAGTTAAACTCTGCCATTGCGCAGGCATACTATGCAAAGAAGCAGGGATTAAAGGGTGTGACCACAGAGACCGGAGCCGGTCAGTGGGGTACTGCGCTGTCCATGGCATGCTCTTACTTTGATCTGGACTGTAAGGTGTTTATGGTAAAGTGCTCCTATGAGCAGAAGCCCTTCCGCCGTGAGGTGATGCGCACCTACGGTGCCAGCGTGACACCGTCTCCTTCAGAGACGACAGAGATCGGAAAGAAGATCCTGGCAGAGCATCCTGGAACCACCGGAAGTCTTGGCTGCGCCATCTCTGAGGCAGTA
This sequence comes from bacterium, assembly GCA_028727105.1. Taxonomy (GTDB): domain Bacteria; phylum Bacillota; class Clostridia; order Lachnospirales; family Lachnospiraceae; genus W0P33-017. The sequence goes on along the minus strand of JAQYOU010000169.1, from coordinate 26,919 downwards.
GAGGTTGCAACCCACACAGAAGGCTATCGCTATGTTCTTGGAAGCGTGCTGAATCAGGTGTTATTGCACCAGTCTATCATCGGTGTGGAGACAAAGATCGCGATGGAAAAATACGGCATCAAGCCCGACATCATCATCGGATGTGCAGGCGGCGGATCTAATCTTGGCGGTCTGATCTCTCCGTTCATGGGTGAGAAGCTGCGGGGTGAGGCAGACTATCAGTTTATCGCGGTTGAACCTGCAAGCTGTCCGAGCCTGACCAGAGGAAAATATGCATATGATTTCTGTGATACCGGAATGGTTTGTCCGCTTGCAAAGATGTACACTTTGGGAAGCGGATTTATCCCGTCAGCAAATCACGCCGGAGGACTGCGCTATCACGGCATGAGCTCCACTCTGTCAGAGCTGTACGACAAGGGATATATGGAGGCACGTTCGGTTGAACAGACATCCGTATTTGCAGCTGCAGAGCAGTTTGCAAGAGTAGAGGGTATCCTTCCTGCACCGGAGAGCTCACATGCGATCCGCGTGGCCATCGACGAGGCGATGAAGTGCAAGGAGACCGGCGAGGAGAAGACGATCCTGTTCGGTCTGACCGGAACCGGATACTTTGATATGGTGGCATACGAGAAATTCCACAACGGAGAGATGAGCGATTACATCCCGACAGATGCAGATCTGCAGGTGGGATTTGACGGACTGCCGAAGTTCTAAAAAACATTATAATGCGTTACATAAAACTGGCTCCCCGTCACCGGATGTATTCCGGCGGCGAGGAGCTTTTGTCTGTTTAATCTTCATTCACGCCGGTAAAGGCAACCGAAGAGGAAAAGCTGTCTGTCCAGATCATAGATAATGATTATTTCATTTCTTCGAAGCATGAAATGACCAGAGAGCACTACATTACATTTGTTGGGCTGATGACATCTGACACCGTTATGCTGAAGAATCAGTATCCGGAATGGGACTTGCAGGTGCGCATCCCTATTTTTGCCCATGGCAGGCTTCTCTGGTATTGTAACAGGCACGGATTGTATTATCAGGAGGTGTGAGGATATTTTACTCCTGTATCACCTCGTGCAACTGTTTGACATTGCATCCCTTGCTTTCATAGTAAACAAGCATTTCATCAATTTTTTTCTTATCATAGCTGGTGATGCAGTCAGAAATAACATGAACCATGTAACCGGCCTTTCTCATATTGTAGCAGGTGGATTTCACACAGGCGGTTGCATCTGCGCCGGTAATGTAAAACTCCTGGATCTGGTGTTCATCAATGAATGCAGCGAATTTGTCGCTTGTTAATGCGTTGCCTTTTGATTTGTCAAAAATATTGTCAGAAACGATCTTCATTTCAGGAACAAACTCGGCTCCTTTGGTGCCGGGCTTAAATGTTCTTGTCCCGGCGGACAGATTGTTGTGTCTGATATACACGACATGCATGTTGTTTGCCACCGCCCAATCAATCGCAGTGTTAATATTTGCAATGATCTCCTTATAGTTTTTTGTGATATCATTCTGAATATCAATAATAACCAATGCTTTTTCGCTCATAATCTTTTTTCCTCCATGTTTTTCTACATCATAGCATCCTATTGTTGACATATGTCTGTCAACAATTTAGGCTATAAATAAAAGGAAGTGGGTTTTATGAAAGTCGATCGACTAGTGAGCATCATCATGATATTACTGGAAAAGAAAAAAATAAGTGCTGAAGAATTGGCAAACACCTTTGAAGTGTCAAAACGTACCATATATCGTGATATCGATTCCATCTGTATGGCAGGAATCCCGATCCGTGCAACTTCAGGCGTTGGCGGAGGCTTTGAGATCATGCCTGGTTTCAAGCTTGATAAAAATGTATTTACGGAAGACGATCTGTCCACGCTCTTGATGGGACTTTCCGGTCTTTCATCGGTGGTGCGTGGCGATGAGATCATTCATACCATATCTAAGGTGAGGAGTTTTATACCACCTGCGCAAGCTGATTCCATCGCATCAAAAACAAGTCAGATCTGTATAGATGTCAATTCATGGACGACGAACCCGTTGGTAAAAGATTATCTGGAAAAAATAGAAATTGCTTTGGAAGAACGGCATTTACTATCATTTTCCTACATAGACCGTCAGGGAAATGCTGTTCCCCGCACAGTTGAACCATACCAGCTTGTTTCAAAGAATAGCAGTTGGTATTTCTATGGTTTCTGCCATCTGCGAAACGATTATCGACTGTTTAAGCTTTCCAGAATGATCGATCTGGAAGTATGTGCGGAGTCATATAATCCGAAAGATTTTCCTGCTCCGATCTTAAGTGCTGATGAGATTTCAGATTCCTTGAAAATTTTCATCACGCTTAGAATACATAAATCGTTACTGGAAAGAATGCTTGATTATTGTCCGTTTGATCAGTTTACTCCGGAGGGTGATAGTCATTATATCGTTAATTTTCCTTTTATTGACCGTGACTATTATTATGACATGCTTCTGAGTCTCGGAGATAAATGCGAATGCTTAGCGCCTGCAAATATCAGAGAGAAATTGTCAAAAAAGATATCCTGTCTTGCGGCAATGTACAAAGATTCAGGATTCGATAAAAATAGCGTAACTATTCAGCCCCCATCTCGATTCCGCTAAAGCTCCATCTCGATGTGGCTTCTCGCCAAAGAAATTTTCAAAAATATCGTCATTCATGCAAGCATTGAGACCATGAATATTTTGTGGGAGAAGAATCATGCATGGACGAATATTGTTAACAAAGTAAGAACCTATCCGCAAGATCTGTTTGATCAGTGGTATGCGTCTGAAGCTTGCAGAATGTCGATGAGGAAGACCTGGGAAGAGCTGAATTGAGTCATGAAGTATTATTTTATCATCAGGTTGTAGAAGAGTTTTTGGATCATTTTTTACAAGCACTATATGCAAAAAACAGACGATACCTTCCGAGTCGAAAAAGAACAGACAGTGCTATTGCTGCGTTCGAATTAAAACCGCAGAATTGTTATGAGAGACTGCTTCAGATCGTTCGTCTGGGAAGTAATGAAAATACAATCGATGACTCGATTGAGGAGCTGCGAAAACTTTGTAAGGAATTAAAGGAATTATGATAGAAACAGAAAGACTTATTCTAAGAGAATATACATTCGATGACTTTGACGCATTATATGAAATTTTATCTGATCCAGAAATAATGCAGCATTATCCCGCTCCATTTGATGAAGCACGAACCAGAGGATGGATCACATGGAACCTGGAAAACTATGAAAAATACGGTTTTGGACTCTGGGCGGTTGTATTGAAAGAAACAGGAGCGTTTATTGGAGATTGTGGGATTTCCATTCAGAATATCGATGGAGAAATGCTTCCGGAGATAGGGTATCATATTCATAAGAGATATTGGCGTAAGGGATTTGGAAAAGAGGCTGCAAGAGCAGCTCGTGATTGGGTGTTCGAACATACTGATTATGATATTGTCTATTCTTATATGAAATATACAAATGTTGGCTCTTATCGATCAGCGATAGCGAATGGAATGAAAAAGGTGAAAGAGTATCCTGACCCTAAAAATACAATTTCATATGCATATGCAATCACACGAGAGGACTGGGAACGCATCAAGATGAATGAAGCATGAACAGAACATGATAAGATGTAATTAGTCGTGAACAAATGCCCTGCACACCGAATATCTCATTCCGTGTGCAGGGCACCACATCCGTATCATTTTCGCCAGCGATCGCGTATCTGCTTATCTCTTCTCTTGTATCGTATTATGTTATGATTGCTTCTGATCGAGCAGCCCCTGCAATCTGGCAATTTCTGCCTGTAGCTGTTCTATCTGCTCTGTGGCGTTTCTGCGCTCTTGCTCAAGCTTCTCGTTTGCTGCCGCAAGTTCCTGATCTTTTTTTGCCAGCTTTTTCTGCATCATTTTCTCATGGCGATTGTATTCCTCGCGTGCCATGCACTGCTGCCTGACGATTTCATCCGCATTCAGCTCATACATTGCAGCCGCTGCTTCACTCATGTATTTGTTTTTCTCCGCTATCATGCGCAATTCCTCCCATGTGCCTGCCTTGAACATTTGCGCCCAACGATCAATCTCATAGAACCGATCCTCCTCGGTGGCGAGGTCAATCTGGTTTAGGTCCAGTACATTCAAGACAAAGTTTTCATTAAAGACGTGATGATTTTTTACATTCAGCAACTTATAGCATGCATAAAATTCCGGTACTTCCTCAAATAGCGTGAAATCCAGAATTCCAATATGTATCGCACGGTTTGTTTCCTCATAATCCTCTCCACGTTGCAGATTGTCAAACATCCGGCACAGATAACTCAGCGATCTGTCTTGCCAGTTTGACGGGTTGATCACCTGCATCTCCAGGTTCAGACAAATGTTATTGTTTAAGAGGACATTGATGTCCAGAACAAAGGTTTTGTTGTTGATCTGCTCACCGGGCATGATTGGATTTGTGATCTCGACAGATATGATATCTCTCTGATCCAAATGCAATAGCGCCCCGATAAGCCCCCGCAACACAGACTCATTTTTCTGTAATATCACACGAAACATATAGTCATTTGTCATATTATATGGAATAGGTCCGCTCGCAGTCTCATATGACTCATGTATCGGTTCTTTTTTGTTTTTTTCCATAGGCATTTCCTCCACCTCTTTGGATAAGCCCGATACATGAAACGCCCGCGAAATGACACACGCTATGTGTATCTTGACTATAGCATCTTTGTTCAGGCGCGACAAGGTGTTTTTTGAATCAGTTACGAATTTTTATGTTATAATGGGTGACGAATGTTGATCATGACAGGAGGAATTTTGTGAGGATATTATTTGATTTATTTTTTACATTTGCAAAGATTGGGTTCTTCACTTTTGGTGGAGGTTACGCGATGATCTCTTTGATCGAGCATACTTGTGTAGATCAAAAAGCATGGATCACGCATGATGATATGATGAATGTCACTGTTATCGCAGAGTCTACGCCTGGTCCGATCGCCATAAACTGCGCTACGTTTGTGGGTTATCGACAGAAAGGTTTTGTCGGAGCGTTAGTTGCTACACTGGGTATGACGCTGCCTTCTTGTGGCATCATCTATCTGATCTCTATGTTTCTGGATGATTTTTTGGACATCGCATGGATTGCCAATGCATTCGAGGGGATCAAGATCGCAGTAGGCCTGCTTATTTTGGATGCAGCTCTCACGATGCTGAAAAAAAACCGAAAAACACGAAAAAAACGTATTACAGACGTGATCATGCTGTGTTCTTTTGGGGCAATGCTGTTGATCAATCTGTTTGCGTTACACTTTTCTACGATCGCTTTGCTGCTGGTGGCTGGCATAGTCAGCCTGATTCTGTTTGCTGTTCAGGAATGTACCGGAAGAAATGGGGGTGCAGAAAAATGATCATGTTAGAGTTGTTTTTTGGTTTCTTATGCATCGGATGCTTTGGGTTTGGCGGCGCTTATGGAGCAATTCCTTTGATACGGGATGTGGTGCTTTCACACGGTTGGATGAACGATGAAATGTTGACATATATGATCGCAGTCTGTGAAAGCACACCTGGCCCGATCATGGTGAATCTTGCAACCTATGTGGGGAGCAGTCAGGCGGGTTTTTTGGGTGCACTGGCAGCTACGATCGCAGTCATTGCGCCGGCATTTGTCATTATTCTCGTGATCATGACACTGCTTAAGAACGCCTGGAAAAACAAATATGTGCAAGCCATTCTGCGTGGCTTAAAGCCTTGCACCATCGGGATCATTCTCGCAACCGGATGCTATATGGTGCTGAATAACTGCTTTGGTATTTCCGATGGCGGCGCGATCCGGCTTCGTACGATCATGCTCACTGTCGTTCTGGCTACTGTTTATTTTGGTCTGCGCAAAGTGAACCAGAAAGGCATTTCACCGATTGGTCTGATCCTGGTATCTGCCTGCCTGGGTGCAGTTGTATATGGGATATGATTTCAGGCTCCCCATCACCGGATCCTTTCCGGCGGTGAGGAGCCTGTTTTTTGGCTCGTTGATCCTATATATGCAGCAGATCGCTTGCAGGACAAAGGGCGCTCCTCGTGGCAAAAAACACTCTTCGTGGCAGAAGAAACGTCCCTACTTCGTACCAAAGATCCGGTCTCCCGCATCGCCAAGACCCGGGCAGATGTAGGCATGGGAATTCAGGCAGCGGTCCAGATGGCCGACATAGATCTGGATGTCGGGATGATCCTTGTGCAGACGCTCCAAGCCTTCAGGGGCAGCGATGATGGACATGAATTTGATATTTTTACCGCCATGCTGCTTGATCATGGATACGGCGTCAGAGCCGGAGCCGCCGGTAGCAAGCATCGGGTCAACCACAACAATGGTACGCTGATCGATGGGCTCAGGCAGCTTGCAGTAGTATTCGTGGGGTTCGTGAGTCTCGGGATCACGATACAGACCGATATGTCCGACCTTGGCGCTGGGAACCAGTGCGAGAATACCGTTTACCATTCCAAGACCGGCGCGAAGGATCGGCACGATCGCGAGCTTTTTGCCGGCGATCATAGGTGTCATGCAGGTTTCGATGGGAGTTTTGATCTCAACGTCCTCAGTCGGGAGATCGCGGAGAGCCTCATAACCCATCAGCATGGCGATCTCTTCCACCAGCTTGCGGAATTCGTTGGTTCCGGTGTTCTCATCGCGCAGCATGGAAATTTTGTGCTGCAGTAACGGATGATCAAAAAAAGTCACGTTTTCTATTTTGTTCATAAGAGTTTTCCTCCTGAAAAATTTTTTCTATCAACAGTTTATCACATTTTACAGATAATGCCAGCATAATTGAGATTTCCGTGTAAATACTAGTTGTGTAGCAAAAATATGTGGCTGAACCGGAGACGGACAGCTGCAAGATCATTATCAGGAGGAAATCATCATGGCAAAGAATTATTCCAACGAGTCCAACGGCATGAACGCATACGACGCAACAAATGAGGGAAATTCAACAAACGCAAAGAATGCGACCAACACCAAGAACGCCACAAATGCAAAGAATGCAAAAAATGCGAACAACGCAAACAATAAGGCTTCTAACAAGAGCACCAATGCGTATGACGCAGCAGACCGTTACTAGGAAACAGTCACAACCGAACGGAGTGCGCATAATATAAGAAAAAGAAGAGCAGACCGGCACCATCGCCGGTCTGCTTTTTGTCACTTTTTTGAGCGGAGGAACACAGATGCGGTATCAATTACTATCAAAGGACGAATTCTTACATGCCATGAGACGCGAGAACACCCTGCTGATCGATCTGCGGGATCCGGGCAGCTTTGCGCGCTGGCATTTGCCGGGGGCAGTGAATCGCAGCTATGACGCGATCCGCGACTGGTCCGCAGAATTGGACCGTTCGCAAAAGATCCTGCTCTATTGCAGTCACGGAAATGAGAGCATTCTTGCGGCAAGGTACCTTGGAAGCCGTGGATTTCAGGTGTATTCACTGATCGGCGGTGTCGGGAACAGACGTTAAGCCCGGTTGCCGGAACGAGGTATGAGTGAACAGTAACAAGGTAAGAAATGGCTGGGCAGTTTACGTAAAATACGATTGACATGCAGACGGGATATGGACTATCATTATTCCATATAGGATAAAAAATGGAGATATAGCGCGGACATGCAGACATTTGAATTGATCGCCCCCTGCCATTTTGGGCTGGAGGCTGTATTAAAAAGAGAAATCTATGATCTTGGCTATGAGATCACGCGGGTGGAGGATGGTCGTGTGACGTTCACGGGGGATGCCGAGGCCATTTGTCGGGCAAACCTGTTTTTGCGCACGGCAGAACGTGTGCTGATCCAGGTAGGTCGTTTTACGGCAACGACCTTTGATGAACTGTTTGAGGGAACAAAGGCGCTGCCGTGGGAGGAATATCTGCCGAAGGATGCCAGATTCTGGGTGAAAAAGGCTTCCTCGATCAAGAGTAAGCTGTTCAGCCCTTCGGATATCCAGTCCATCGTAAAAAAAGCAGTTGTGGAGCGGTTAAAGGGACAGTATGAGGTTTCCTGGTTTTCAGAGGACGGGGCGGATTATCCGCTGCGGGTGTTTCTGATGAAGGACGAGGTGACGGTTACGATCGATACGACCGGAGATTCCCTGCATAAGAGAGGATACCGGACTATGGCAGGTGCAGCGCCTCTGTCTGAAACACTGGCAGCATCTCTGATCATGCTGACACCCTGGCATGCAGATCGTATTCTGGTGGATCCCTTCTGCGGCAGCGGGACGTTTCCCATTGAGGCTGCCATGATGGCGGCGAACATTGCGCCGGGCTTAAACCGCGAATTTTTGTCGCAGGAGTGGAGCGATCTGGTGCCGAAAAAAGTCTGGTATGAGGCGGTTGAGGAGGCACAGGATCTGATGGATCTGCGTGTGGAGACCGCGATCCAGGGCTATGATATGGATGAGAGTGTCATCGGGATCGCGCGGGAAAATGCCCGTCGGGCAGGTGTGGATAAGCTGATCCATTTTCAGCGCAGACCGGTGGCAGAGCTGAATCATCCGAAAAAATACGGTTTTATCATTACGAATCCTCCTTACGGCGAACGTCTGGAGGACAAAAAGGATCTGCCGGCTCTTTATCAGCAGATCGGTGAAGCCTATGAACGACTGGATGACTGGTCGATGTATCTGATCACAAGCTATGAGGATACGGAGCGTTACATTGGAAAAAAGGCGGACAAAAACCGAAAGCTCTATAACGGCATGATCCGCACGTATTTTTATCAGTTTCTCGGGCCGAAGCCGCCGAAGCGTCAGCGCCGGGAGTAGTTATACGAAGAGAAATAAAGGAAAGCTATGCGTTATTCCAAAAGATACATTTTTTTTACACTTGTTTTATTTGTATTGATATTAGTAAAATTTAATAATTCGACACGGGAAATGGTGGAGGTGGAGCAGTTCCGGGGCGCAAGACTGCAGTCGGCAGACTGGAATCCGCTGATCGCAGCCAGCGTCAATGACGGCGTGATCACTTTAAACATCGGAAGCCGCAGTTACACCAGCAACGACACACCCCTTTACATGGATGATGAGCTGCAGCTGATGGTGCCTGTCAGCATTTTAAGAGACAGCTTAAACTGCAGTGCACATATTTATGATGAAAACGAACTAGTGGTGCAGAAGCGTGATCTGTCCATCCGTTTTCTTCTTGGTGAGGATTCCTGTATGGTTGGAGATGCCCAAAAAAAGCTGATCTCACCCATGTCCAGGGATGAAGAGAATTATTACGTGGGCATGAAGGATCTGGCAGAGCTGCTGGGTTATGATTACGAATGGGACATTGCGCAAAATAAGGCTGTGGGGCTGGACACCCTGAGCGATGTAGGCTTTTTGCCATATAAATATGACCTGCGTGAGCAGAAACGTGTGACGGCTGTGAAGGATCAGGGAGCGCTTGGCACCTGCTGGGCCTTTGCAACATTGACAGCTCTGGAATCCACGCTGCTCCCGGAGGAAAACCTATCCTTCGCAGAGGATCATATGACGTTGTGCAACAGCTACAACAAGGAACAGAACGATGGCGGAGACTATACGATGTCGATGGCCTATCTCGCTTCCTGGCAGGGGCCGGTGCTGGCAGAGGACGATCCCTACGGGGATGGAAAGACAGATCCGTCCCTGACGGCTGTGAAGCACGTGCAGGAAATGCAGGTGATGGAATCCGGTGACCAGCAGAAGATCAAGGAAGCGGTGTTCAAATACGGCGGAGTCCAGACCTCTATTTATACAACGCTGCAGAATTCCACCAGCACCAGCGTGTTTTATAATTCAAAGACGAATGCATACTGTTATCAGGGATCGGAAAAATCCAATCATGACGTTGTGATCATCGGATGGGACGATTCCTATCCGAAGGAAAACTTTTCCACGCCGCCGGAGGAGGATGGCGCGTTTATCTGCCAGAACAGCTGGGGGGAAAGCTTTGGGGAAAACGGTGTTTTTTATATTTCCTATTATGATTCCAACATCGGCATCCACAACGTGGTCTATACCAAAGTGGAAGCTGTGGACAATTATGACAACATTTATCAGTCGGATCTGTGCGGCTGGGTCGGACAGATGGGCTATGACAGAGAAAGTATCTACGGAGCCAACGTGTTCCGTGCAAAAGAAGCAGAGCAGATCGAGGCTGCCGGATTTTATGCGACCGGAAAGGATACCTCCTATGATGTCTATGTGGTGAAGGACTTCAAGGATACGGAAAGCCTGGATCCCGCAAACCGGATCAAGGTGGCGGAGGGACAGCTGTCCAATGCCGGTTATTATACGATCCGTTTTAACAAGCCGGTGAATGTGGAGAAGGGCGAGCGCTTTGCGGTTATGATCTATATCACCACACCGAATGCAGTCTATCCGATGGCTATTGAATACGCTGCAGACGATCTGACGGCGGATGTGGACATCACAGACGGTGAGGGCTATATCAGCATCCGCGGAAGCCAGTGGAACCGCGTGGAGGATCAGGCCAAGAGTAATCTGTGCATCAAAGCGTACAGCAGTGCAAGGGAGGAAACTGCAGAATAATGGAAGAAAAGATTGTGCGGGCAGTCTCCCTGTTTCTGGTAATGTTTTCCGTCTTTATCTGCTCCAGTCTGTTTTATCTGCCGGCCCTGGAAGTAAAGGCGAAACAGTATGTGGCAAAGCAGATGCAGCTTCGCAGGGATCGCGAGGAGCGGGAAGAAATGTGGGCTACGCTGTCGGGCCTTGAGTTTTTGGACTATTCCACCAGGCAGGCTTATGCTGCGGCAGAGGGAGAGCTGGGAGAAGAGCAGGTGGCACAGACGCTGGATTTTCCCCAGCAGCTGCGTCTGGAACTGCCGAAAAACTGTACAAAGGAAGATGTGACGATCCATGATCATTACGTGACCCGTACCATTGAATTTCAGATCAAAGGCGCGGGGGATGATTATCCGGTCCGGTATCCGATGCTGGGAAAAAGTGACCATATTTCTGAGCTGAATTATTATGCCGGAAACGATGGCGGGACGCTGGAGCTTGTGATGGAGCATGTGTATGAGCTTTCGCTTGACTGGCAGGGGCAGTATCTGTATATTGATTTTATAGCACCGCAGGATATTTACGATAAGCTTGTGGTCATCGATGCGGGGCACGGGGCGGATATGCCCGGGGCCATTGTTTCGGGTGTGCAGGAAAAGGACATCGATCTTGCCATCGTCAAACAGATCAAAAAGCTGTTTGATCAGAATGAGGATCAGACGATCGGCGTATATTATACCAGGCTGGATGATTCGGATCCGGCGTTTGCAGACCGGGCAGGTCTTCCCAATGATATCGGAGCGGATCTGTTCGTGAGTATACATAATAATTCTTATCCGGCTGCGGCATCTGTCAATGGAACGGCGGTGCTTTATGACGAGAAGAAGGAAACAGAAGGCAACAGCTCCAAGCATCTGGCAGACATTTTGCTAAAGAAGACGACGGAGGCACTGGGAACGAAAAACATGGGTCTTGTGGCAGGCAATGACATCTATGTGATCCGAAGCTGTGAAGCGCCTGCAGCACTTGTTGAGGTGGGGTTTATGACAAACCCGAAGGAGCTTGCAAATCTGACCGATAAGAACTATCAGAAAAAATGTGCGCGTGCGATTTACGAAGGGATTTTGCAGGCGCTTGAGGAGGGTTATTAACAATGAGCAGAATTGTATTTGCAACCGGAAATGCAAATAAGATGAAGGAGATCCGCATGATCCTTTCGGACATCGGGATGGAGATCCTGTCCATGAAGGAGGCGGGTGTTGAGGCGGATATCGTAGAGGATGGAACGACCTTTGAGGAAAATGCATTGATCAAGGCGAAGGAGATCGCAAAGCTTTTGCCAGGGGATATCGTCCTTGCGGATGACTCCGGACTGGAGATCGATTATCTGAATAAGGAGCCGGGCATCTATTCCGCGCGGTACATGGGAGAGGATACCTCTTATGATATCAAAAATAAAAACCTGATCGGCCGCCTGGAGGGTGTTCCGAAGGAGCAGCGGACAGCACGCTTTGTCTGTGCGATCGCTGCTGCGCTTCCGGACGGGAGCACACGAACGACCAGAGGCACCATTGAAGGCTATATTGGCTGGGAGCCGGCCGGAGAGAACGGCTTTGGCTATGACCCGATCTTTTATGTGGACGAATACGGCTGTTCAACGGCACAGCTTTCTCCGGAGGAGAAGAATAAGGTGAGCCATAGAGGAAATGCACTGCGGGCAATGCGTGAGGAGCTGAGAGCGTTATGAAGACGAAAAAGATTCTTTTGATCAGTGATACACATGGATTTCATGAGAATTTAAAGGAGGTCGTCCGACTAGAGGCACCTTTTGACCGCGTACTTCATATGGGGGATACCGAGGGCTGGGATCCCATCATTGAGGAGATCGTGGGAGTGCCCGTGGAGATCGTGGCCGGAAACTGTGACTGGGCAAGTGCCCTGCCAAGCGAAATGGCCATCACGATCAGCGGCATACATATTTTTATGACTCATGGACATGAATATTATGTAACCACCGGAATGGATGTGCTTCGTGACCAGGCGGCGGCATGCGGCTGTCAGATCGCGTTGTTTGGACACACCCACCGTCCGCTTGTGGAACAGTGCGGCGGCGTGCTGATCGCAAATCCCGGCAGTATCTCCAGACCCAGACAGCCCGGTTATGAGCCCAGCTACGGAGTTCTTTCCATCGATGAAACAGGGCTGTATCGAATTGATATAAAATTTTTGAAAAAATAGGTTGACAAAACGGATTTCCTGACATATAATTCTATTTGCGTTGCGGCGTTCGCGATACGCAAGAGACACGCGGGTGTAGTTCAATGGTAGAACACCAGCCTTCCAAGCTGGATACGTGGGTTCGATTCCCATCACCCGCTTCACGAGTGAATAGCTCGGTATGTGTCTGTAGCTCAGTTGGATAGAGCAACGGCCTTCTAAGCCGTGGGTCGGGGGTTCGAATCCCTCCATGCACGGTTCCTTTGGTTGGTATAGCGCAGTTGGTTAGCGCGCCAGATTGTGGCTCTGGAGGCCCAGGGTTCGAATCCCTGTATCCACCTTTTGAGCAATCAGTTTTCGATGGCTGGAAAGAGAGTTTGGTCTGGCAGGTTTATGATGGGCTATCGCCAAGCGGTAAGGCACAGGACTTTGACTCCTGCATTCACCAGTTCGAATCTGGTTAGCCCAGGTTAGTGAGAGATCACAAATTTTATATGGTATGGGATACTAGCTCAGTTGGTAGAGTATTTGACTTTTAATCAAGTTGTCGGGGGTTCGAATCCCCCGTGTCTCATGAAATAGAAAAAGGATAAGCGAAAGCTTATCCTTTTTCTAAATAAAAATGAGAGAGGGATTACTATGCCATTACCGAGAGAACGGATTTTTACGCTTGAAGATATCTATGCCCTGCCGAATGGAGAACGTGCGGAGTTGATCGATGGCCAGATTTATTATATGGCTCCGCCAAGCCGAAAGCATCAGTTGATATCCGGGGAGCTTTTTACTATAATAATGAATTACATGAAATCAAAAGACGGCTCCTGTGAACCGTATATTGCACCATTTGCTGTATTCCTGAATGAAGACGATAGCAATTATGTCGAACCGGATATCAGTGTAATTTGCGACAGATCAAAACTAACAGATCAAGGATGCTCTGGTGCACCGGATTGGATCATTGAGGTCGTCTCGCCGGGCAGCAGGAGAATGGACTATTACACGAAGCTTTTCAAGTACCGAACAGCGGGAGTGCGGGAGTATTGGATCGTGGATCCTGATAAAAGCAGAATACTTGTGTATGATCTGGAACATGAGGATGTACAGGAATATTCTTTTACGGATCAGGTAAAAGTAAACATATACCCTGATCTATTGATTGATTTTACCAGAATAAGTGAATGACAGGAAAGAGAGGACACCGAAATGAACATTGAAGAATTAGTGGAAGTACATGATTGTCCGGTCTGCGGCGGCGCAGGCCTGTTGGAAGAGGAGTGTGGAAGCTCCTACTATGTGATGTGTGCGGAGTGCGGTGCACATTCCGTAAACATTGATTTTAAGACGGAGGACGAGCGTCTTACGGCAGCACAGAAAACAGCAATGCTTTGGAATACCGGAAAGGTGATCAAGAGCGAGCCGGGAGAATGATGTGCTGCGTGTCTTTGAATCATAAAAGATGAAAAAAAACAACCCCCACAGGGGCTTGGAAGCGCGGGGTGCGAATGCTACAATACCAATATTGAATAAGTAAAGAGAGGTATTGTTTATGCATATGGCAGACGCATTGCTGGCACCGGCAGTTGCGGCGACAATGTTTGCTGCATCCGGAGCAGTGGTTGGAGTTTCGGTTAAGGAACTGAAAAAGGATGAGAATATGGCAAAGCTGCCAACGATGGCGGTGACAGCGGCGCTGGTGTTTGCGGGTCAGATGATCAATTATACGATCCCGGGCACCGGCTCGTCCGGACATCTGTGCGGAGGAATGTTGCTCTCGGCACTGCTGGGGCCGCAGGCGGGCTTTTTGTCTATGGCGGTGATTTTGGCCATCCAGGCACTGTTTTTTGCGGACGGAGGCTTGCTGGCGCTCGGCGCAAACTGTTGGAATATGGCATTTTACGGATGCTTTATCGGCTATTACCTGATCTGGAAGCCCATCATGCACAGCAGGTTATTTGATGGAAAGAAAAATGCGGATCGCATCAGGATCGCGCTTGCATCTGTTCTTGGCTGTGTCATTACATTACAGATGGGTGCATTTTCGGTCGTTTTGGAGACGACTGCGTCCGGTATCACAGAATTGCCCTTTGGCGCATTTGCCGGTATCATGCAGCCGATCCATCTGGCGATCGGTCTGGTGGAGGGACTGATCACCACGGCAGTGCTTCTGTTCATTTATGAGGCGCGTCCGGAACTGCTCACAGAGCTTTCCGTGGGAGCAAAAAAGGCAAAGAGCAGATGCTCGCTCAAGATGACGGTCGCAATCCTCGCGTCAGTTGTCGTGATGGTGGGCGGAGGGCTTTCGCTTTTTGCCAGCGGAAATCCGGATGGACTGGAATGGTCGATGTTTGGAAATTCCGAGGCCGGGTACAGTGAAAATATGGCCTTGGATGAGGATGCTTATGGGATTTCCAGCAAGGCCGCAGATACAGCGGGGATGATTCAGGAAAAGACAGCATTCCTTCCGGACTACGCATTTACCGGAAGCGACAGCGCGGCGGGAACGACCGTATCCGGTCTGGTGGGCTCTGCGATCGTGGCGGCTGTTGCGGTACTGATCTGCATGCTGGGAGGATTTTTCAGAACGAAAAGAATAAACGGTAACTGCGAAGATACCTGACAGTTACAAAATGAGTGATCATGGATAAATTATCAGGTGCACAGTCCGAGCTTCGGGAGATGGATGTGCTGGCGACGGGAACATCCGTTGTTCACCGCCTGCATCCGTTGTGCAAATTACTTGTAACGATTACATATATTTTTATAGTAGTATCATTTCATAAATATGATCTTTCCGGCTTGGTCGTGATGGTGTTGTACCCCATCTTATTGTTTCAGGCTACGGGGATACCGGTGCATGTGTGCTTTTATAAGCTGCGTGTCGTATTGCCGCTGGTGTGTGCGGTCGGTCTGGTGAATCCTTTTCTGGATCAGACACCGATGGTACAGATCGGTAATCTGGTCATAACCGGTGGGATCATATCTATGTTGACACTGATGTTAAAAGGATGTCTGGCGCTGATGGCATCCTTTTTGCTCGTTGCCACGACGACCATCGATGTGCTCTGTGCCGGGCTGCGTCAGCTTCATGTGCCGAAGCTTCTTGTGGCTTTGCTCCTTCTGACCTATCGATATATTGGTGTTATGATGGAAGAAGCTTCTGTCATGGTACAGGCCTACAGCCTTCGCGCGCCCGGACAGAAGGGAATACACATTTCGGCATGGGGTTCCTTTCTCGGACAACTTCTGCTGCGCAGTATGGATCGCGCACAGGAACTGTACAACAGTATGGAGCTCCGGGGTTTTCGAGGCGAATTCTATTACAGTGATATCCCTGACTGTCGCGCGGGCGGTGTGTTGTTCACACTTATCAGCTGCAGTGTGTTTGTATGTGCGCGGGTGGTGAATGTGGCACAGCTGATCGGTACTTTGCTTGTGGGATAACAGGTGCCGGGTTTTGGCGACTGTGATCTGACTGCAGGATAGCATAAGTATCGTTGATCAGTTACAGTGAGAGGTGAAAAAAATGATCGAATTTCAGAATGTATCATTCTCTTATGATGGAAAAACGCCGATTGTGCAAAAAATAGATCTGGTCATAAAAAAGGGCGAGACAGTGGGACTGATCGGGGCGAACGGAGCGGGAAAGTCCACGATCATGAAGCTGATGCTTGGGCTCTTAGCGGGCGAGGGAAGCATTTTCATAGATGGGATTCAGGTAAAAAAGCAAAATCTTCCACAGATCCGCAAAAAAACAGGGTATGTGCTGCAGGATTCGGACAATCAGATGTTTATGCCCACGGTTTATGAGGATATGATGTTCGGCCTGCGCAATTACGGGATGACAAAAGATGCGGCGGAAGCGCGGGTGGATGCTGTGTTGGGACAGCTCGGTCTGCAGGATCTGAAGTACCGGTATAATCACAAGATCTCAGGCGGCGAGAAGCGGATGGCGGCGATCGCGACGGTCCTTGCCATGCAGCCGGAAGTGATTTTGATGGATGAGCCGTCGACAGCCCTGGATCCGGTCAACCGGCGAATTGTCATCCGCACGATACAGTCACTGCCGCAGACAAAACTGATCGCATCCCATGATCTGGATATGATCTTAGAGACCTGTGACCGTGTGATCCTTTTATCCCGCGGGACTGTGGTGGCAGATGGAGACTGTCGAACGATCCTAAAGGACAGGGAGCTTTTGGAAAAAAACAGAATGGAATTGCCGCTTTGTATGCAGGCGATGGGAATCTGATCTGTGGCAGAAGCAGAAGAAGCAGAACTGTGAAATCGCACGTATCAGTGTTGATGTCAAATGTTAACTAAAATAATGAATAGGTTGACAATTGGTGCTGTATCGTTTACAATGTCCAAGGAATGAAGAATTTGCTGTACAGATCAGGTGTATTTGCGTCGGAAAAAGGAGCTGGTCTGTAGGAGCGCAATGTGAAACGGAGGATATTGTGTAATGAATACGAGAACAAAAGAATTAACGCTGACTGCCCTCATGGCAGCTATCATCTGTGTGCTGGGACCGCTGTCGGTGCCGCTGCCCTTTAGTCCGGTACCGATCTCCCTGACGATGATCGGTATTTATCTGGCAGTATATGCAGTCGGTATGTGGCGCGGAACGGTCGCTTTTCTTGTGTACCTTCTGCTGGGGCTGGTTGGACTTCCGGTGTTTTCCGGGTTTACCGGCGGACCTGCAAAGCTCCTTGGACCGACCGGCGGATATCTGATCGGCTTTATCTTTACCGCAGTGATCAGCGGATTCTTTATTGACCGCTACTGGAAAAACCGTCTGGTTTCCGCTGTGGGAATGATCCTTGGCATCGGCGTTGCCTATGTGTTCGGAACCGCATGGCTGGCCTTCGTAGCCGGAATGACCTTTTCCCAGGCGCTGGCCGCAGGCGTGATCCCTTACGTTGGTTTTGATCTGGTAAAAATCGTAATCCTCGTGATCGTCGGTCCGGAGCTGAAAAAGGTATTGATCCGGGCGAATCTTGTGACGGTGCATGGGGATGATACCGTTTCTGCATAAATGATCATAGATCCGAATGTGCTTTCTGCGGATGGATAGTCCGGGCAGGCACGTTCGGATCTTTTGTTTTTCTATAAGGACAGCAAATGTCTGCGAAAACGATTAAGATATTTTGCTAAAAAAATTGTCGAGATATGACGAATGTGATATAATTTCTAAATATTGGTATATCTGAACGGAAAAAGGGATATGTTATGCACGAGTTATCTGTGACAACAAACGTGCTGAATCTGGCACTTTCCATGCTGGAGGAGCAGCATCTGAAAAAAATTCATACCATTACATTAAAGGTAGGTGTGATGCAGGGCTATGAGGAGAAATGGCTGCAGCACTATTTTGATCATCTGACAAAGGGAACGGCGGCTGAAGGCGCGAGCCTTCGTATAGAGATCGTTCCGATCGTTTTCCGGTGCAGGGACTGCGGGCGGGAATTCGCGTTTGATGCCCATGGAACGGATGACTGCAGTTGTCCGGATTGCCACGGTTTTTCTTATGACATGATATCCGGCAAAGAGTTTTTGATAGAATCGATGGAGGCAAGTTGATATGTTTCGCAGAACAAAATGGACGGAACCGGTCCGGGGACAACAGTTACAGCCGCTGGATGAGATCGCAGGCTTTCAGGTCCGCCCGGGGTTTTATAAGACCAGCGGAGCCACGCAGGGAAATGATGGCGTAAGCTTTACGATCAGCTCCCATTATGCAACGGGCTGCACGCTGCTTTTGTTTCACCCTCGTGAAAAGGAACCCTATGCAAAGCTGCCGTTTCCGGACAATTACCGGATCGGAAGCACCTATTCGATGTTTGTATATGGATTAAAGATAGAGGATTTTGAATACGCCTATCAGTTTGACGGACCTTACGATGAGGCAAAGGGGCATCGTTTTGATAAAAATACCATCATTTTGGATCCTTATGCCCGCGCGGTAACCGAGCAGCGGGAATGGGGTGAAAAGTTTGAGGGTGAGCATGTTTACAAGGCCCGGGTTGTAGAGAACAACTTTGACTGGGGTGCAAAAAAACAGCTGGAAAACAAGCTGGAGGATCTGATCATCTACGAGCTTCATGTGCGAGGTTTTACGATGGATCCTTCTTCCGGTGTCAAAGCGCGCGGTACTTTTGAAGGGATCCGGGAAAAAATACCGTATTTAAAGGAGCTGGGCGTCAATGCGGTGGAACTGATGCCGATCTTTGAGTTTGATGAGATGGATTCGGCCCGAGAGCATGACGGAAAGAAGCTGCTGGACTACTGGGGCTATAATACGGTATGCTTTTTTGCACCGAATACAAGCTATTCTTATGTGCAGGAGCACAACCATGAGGGCGATGAGTTAAAACGGCTGATCCGGGAACTGCATGAGAACGGGATCGAGGTCATTCTGCATGTGGTGTTCAACCATACCGCAGAGGGCAATGATATGGGTCCGACCTTCTCCTTCAAGGGAATTGATAATAAGATCTATTACATGCTGACGCCGGAGGGCTATTATTATAATTTCAGTGGCTGCGGAAACAGTGTGAACTGCAATCACCCCATCGTGCGTCAGTTTATCATGGATTGTCTGCGTTACTGGGTGGTGGAATACCGCGTGGACGGTTTCCGTTTCGATTTGGCTTCCATTCTGAGCCGCGACCAGAACGGTGCGCCCATGGACAATCCGCCGCTTTTGGAGAACATGGCCTTTGACCAGATCCTGTCCGGTGTGAAGCTGATTGCCGAGGCGTGGGATGCGGGTGGTCTTTATCAGGTGGGCACCTTCCCCAGCTGGAACCGCTGGGCAGAGTGGAACGGTAGATACCGCGATGACATGCGGCGTTTCTTAAAGGGTGATGACGGCATGGCACCGGCCGCTGTGGCACGAATGACCGGCTCCCGGGATATTTACGATCCGCTTGTGCGCGGACAGAGCGCATCGGTGAATTTCCTGACCTGCCATGACGGTTTTACGCTATATGATCTGTATTCCTACAATACAAAGCACAACGAGGCGAACGGCTGGAATAACACGGACGGAGATAATAACGGAAACAGCTGGAACTGCGGCTGTGAGGGTGAGACCGATGATCCGCAGGTGACTAAGCTGCGCCACCAAATGATAAAAAATGCGTTTGCAGCGCTCATGTGCAGCAGAGGCCCTGCGATGTTTTTTGCGGGGGATGAGTTCTGCAATACCCAGAATGGAAACAATAATGCCTACTGTCAGGACAATGAGATCTCGTGGCTGGACTGGACACGCAGGGAGGAATATGCGGACGTCTTTGAATTTGCGCGCTTTATGATCCATTTCCGCAAGGAACATCCGGTGCTGCGTAAGCCCACAGCGCCTGCTTCCTGTGGTTTTGCGGATATCTCCTATCACCACGGCAGAGCCTGGAATGCGGACTGCGGAAATAATGCGCGTCTGATCGGGCTGCTCTATGCCGGAAAAAATGATGCGGACGAGGATGATCTGGTCTATGTAGGCGTAAATTCCTACTGGGAGAAGCTGGGCACCAGCTTCCCGGATCCGCCGGCAGGATACGACTGGGTACTCATTGCAGACACGGCGCGGGGCGGAAAGCTGCCAATTGATGAGGTGATCACGGTGGGACACTATGATCTGGCACCCCGAAGTGTGATCATTATGATCGTTAAGAAAAAAGAAGCGTAAAATTTAAGCCGGAGGGATCATTCCCCCGGCTTTCCTTTTTTGTCTACCAGATAGCGTGCCAGATACATGACCGGTGTATCGGCAAGACTGGTTATGATAAATATGATGTAGCTGGACCAGAAAATGGAGATCAGGGTCGGAAGCTCATACATGCCTCCGAATGCGCCAAAGGTGAACAGCAGCGCGTTCAACAGCTGTGATAGCAGCGTAGAGCCATTGTTTCGAAGCCACAGAAAACGCTTGGAGTCACCGTATTTGTTCGTGGTGAATGCCCACCACTTGTGATAGGCCCATACGTCAAAGCGCTGACAGATGGCGTATACGATAAAGCTGGTCAGCATCAGGCGCGGTGTGTTTGAAAAGACCGCCTGCATATGGGGCATCGCCCAGTCGCTCTCTGCCGGAATGTAGACCAGCCAGGACTGGGAGATCAGGATAAAAGCCAGAGAGCAGGCAATTCCAATGTTCACGGCTTTCTGGGAAGCCTTTTTACCGTAAAATTCGCTGAGCATGTCGGTAACCAGAAATGTGGAAGCAAATAGGATGTTTCCCAGTGTCTGTTCCATGCCGAAGGCATTGACGACGATCAGTACCTCGATGTTTGCCGTGATGGTGGCAAAGACTGTCCAGCAGTAAAGACCTGTTTTTCCGAACAGGTGAAAAAATACCAGTACGAGTAAAAATTCCACCACCAGTGTTCCGATGAGTAATAATTCATTCATGATGTTTTGTCCTTTCCAACGCCGAAGTCGGTGTTATTCAGTAAAATGTCTACGCGGGGATCATCGCGGTAGAAAGGATAAATCTGTTCCATAAAATCTGCGAGTACGGATGCGTCCGGCTTGACCTGCGTGCTGTTTTCCACCATGAGATTGACACAGACACGCTCAAAATTTGCAAGTCCGGTCTCAATATCGTTTCTCATGGAGTCGACCGTCTGACCGGTCAGACCAAAGAGCAGGCAGACCTCGTCGAAGCCTTTTGCGATGATTGCAGGGTCTGTCTCATCGATGCCCTTGTCAAGAATGCGTTCCCGATAGTCGGCATCGAAGGTCTCCACGCCGATCTTGATCTTCACAGTGATGCCTGCATCTGTAAAAAAAGCGCGGTATGCCGGCAGCTCCTTCCGGTGCATCCAATGGCACTCAAAGTGCAGCTCACGGATATCTTTTTGCAGACAGATATCCCGGATGAGCGTCAGTGTCTGCTCGTCCAGATCCATCAGGCTGCCGGAGTTGATGATCTCCAGCTTGCCGTAAATGCCGCGCACCTGCTCCAGCGCTGACCGGTTGATGGCAAAATTGGCAGCAGCATCTTTGGAAAAATCAAGATGATAGTCGCAGAATTTGCAGCGTCGCCATTTGCAGCCGTTTCCGCGCAGCATGACGATCTCGCGGGGATTTTTTTCGGTGATCACGCTGTAGCGCACCGGATCAAAATCTGTACTCATAGTTATTTTCCTTTCATTGATTGCAAAGAAAAAGGACACAAAAACTGTGTCCATCGCATTGCAAATAAGAGAAGCCGATTCCGGCTCCAATCCCTAGTTTTGTTTATAGACAGGATGGTCACGAACTGTCTCGCCCGTGCGGGCGTATGAAATTGAATTGGGCGGCACTGCGAAACGCCATACGTCGGCAGCGCCACTTTTTGATGCATCTTCGCTATCTTATCAGACACCGCGGGAAAATGCAAGGGGAAAAATTGGTATATTGACGCTGCAGGAGTCAAAAATTATAATATGGAGTAGTGATCTGGAGGGCAGTGGTGCTCCGACAGAGACTAGAAACGATGAATGAAAGCAACAGGGGAATATGTAACATATGAGAATACCGGTGGTAGTAGACTGTCGCTCTCGTGGGATCCTCCGCTATCATTTTCGCCTGCGGCGGTTTGGGTTGGATCGGGGCGAAGGGAAAAAATACCGGGGACTGGTCACAGAGCGGAAGCTGGAGCGGCTAAAGGAATATTGCAGGGAAAAACATTTAAAATTTTATATTGATAATCGGTATGGCACGCGCGGTTCCAGCTACCGGGCGCGTTTTTTAAAGCATCATGATCCGGTGCTGGGGCTGTTTTATTTTTGTGCATACTGTGGGAAACCGGTATCGAAAAAGCATGTGACGGTGGATCATCTCTATCCGGTGGCGAAGGTATCCCGTGATCCGGCGCTGCAAAAAAAGCTGAAAAGGCAGGGGATCGATGACTTAAACAGTGAGAAAAATCTGGTTCCTGCCTGTTATCGCTGTAATCAGGCGAAGGCGGCTCAGATGGGACCATGGATAAGAAAGGGTAAGATTGGGCGTCACGCCTGGGTGTGGGTGATCCGCTGGCTGTTTCGCATCGCTGTCGTCGCGGTGATCGGGTTTTTGGTGTGGTATCTGTATCAGCAGGGCATATTTACAAAATTAGGATTTGCGCAGATACTCGAAAAATGATTGACGCGGGGCATCTGCGCATTTTATAGTTATAAAAAATGGGACAGGCAAAGATGACGTTCTGGCTTGCCGCAAGGAGGAAAAAACTATGAGTATGAATGATGTCGTGAGCGCTGAACGCGTTCACATTGGATTTTTCGGATGCCGGAATGCGGGCAAATCCAGTCTGGTCAACGCCATTACCGCGCAGGAACTATCGGTGGTGAGTGACACGGCGGGAACGACGACAGACCCTGTGAAAAAGTCCATGGAACTGCTGCCCATCGGTCCGGTGGTGATCGTGGACACGCCGGGTTTTGATGATCTGGGAGAGCTGGGGGAAAAACGCGTGGCACGCACCCGTGCGGTGCTGCGAACCATTGACGTGGCAGTGCTTGTCATCGACGTGGAGATCGGTGTGCAGGAGACGGACCGGGAGCTGCTGTCGCTCATTGAAGAGCGAAAGCTGCCGTATCTCATTGCATGGAACAAATCAGACAGCCATGCACCGGCGGTGGAACTGGCAGGAGTGCCGGTGGAGCGCCAGCTGTGGGTGAGTGCGAAGACCGGACATGGCGTGAAAGAATTAAAGGATGCCATCGGTGCGCTGGCGAAGGGTCAGAAAGAGCCGCTGCCTCTGGTGGCAGATCTGATCCGGCCGGGAGATCTGCTGGTGCTTGTGGTTCCGATTGATTCAGCAGCGCCCAAGGGCAGGCTGATCCTGCCGCAGCAGCAGACGATCCGGGATATCCTGGATGCGGATGCACGGGCACTGGTTGTGAAGGAAAATGAGTTGAAGCATACGTTG
This sequence comes from bacterium, assembly GCA_028727105.1. Classification (GTDB taxonomy): domain Bacteria; phylum Bacillota; class Clostridia; order Lachnospirales; family Lachnospiraceae; genus W0P33-017. The sequence continues at coordinate 3,244 of JAQYOU010000169.1, read as the reverse complement.
GAGGAACTGGCAGATCCTCCAGCCATGGTCATCACGGATTCCCAGGCTTTTGAGAAGGTATCGGCAGATGTACCGGAAGATGTGCCGCTGACCTCTTTTTCGATTCTTATGGCGCGTCATAAGGGCTTTCTGGAACTGGCGGTGTCCGGTGCGGCGAAGCTGGATACGCTTCAGGATGGCGATAAAGTATTGATCTGCGAGGGCTGTACCCACCACAGACAGTGCGGTGATATCGGTACGGAAAAGCTGCCGAAGTGGCTGAGGGCGTACACTGGAAAAGAGTTGCAGCTGGAATTTACATCCGGCAAGGGTTTCCTGGATGATGTCTCAGGCTATGCCCTTGTGCTGCATTGCGGCGGATGTATGCTGACGGAGCGGGAGGTGCTGGCGCGCATGGAGCAGGCAACAGCGCAGGGAACGCCTGTGACGAATTATGGAACAGCCATCGCGCAGATGAATGGTATATTAAAACGGTCACTGTCGATCTTTCCGGATCTGGCAGCACTGGTGCAATAAAAAACAAATACAGACAAAAATACACCAAAGCATCAATTGACGGCTGGCTTGGTTCGGGCTAAGATATATCTAAGAGGGATATCACTTAGCGCGATGAACCAAAGCCAGCCTTACTTTTAATCCCGGCTGTTGTCCATCGCCGGAAATGGAGATGGAGCATGAAAAAATACGCATTTGGTGTGGATGTGGGCGGAACGACCTGCAAGATCGGTCTTTTTGAAACCAGTGGCAAGCTGATCGAAAAATGGGAGATCAAAACAAATACGAAAAACAATGGAGCGGCTATTCTGCCGGATGTGGCGGCGTCTGTAGAGGCAAAGCTGGCGGAGAGCGGTATCGGAAAGGACGAGGTCCGGGGAATCGGGATCGGTGTTCCGGGACCGGTCGGCGAGGACGGCGTGGTGAGCTGCTGCGTGAACCTGGGCTGGCGTGAGGTGGATGTGGTCAGAGAACTGGGCACACTTACCGGATTTATGGTCAGAGTCGGAAACGACGCCAATGTGGCTGCCCTGGGCGAGATGTGGCAGGGAGGCGCAAAGGGCTCCAAAAACATCGTCATGGTTACACTTGGAACCGGAGTTGGCGGCGGCGTGATCGTGCGAGGCCGGATCGTGCCGGGCTTTCACGGAGCAGGAGGAGAGATCGGTCATCTTACGGTGTGTGCGGATGAGAAGGAGGCCTGCAACTGTGGACGGTTCGGATGTCTGGAGCAGTATGCATCTGCAACGGGTATTGTGCGGGTGGCAAAACGATATTTGGATGCGTGTGACGATGCGAGCAGTCTGCGGGATATCGATCCCGAGGCGCTGACAGCAAAGGATGTGCTGGACGCAGCAAAGCAGGGTGATGCGGTTGCGCTGGAGTTAGTAGAAGAGGTATGCGAAATACTTGGTGCGGCGCTTTCCAATATTGCCTGCGTGGTCGATCCGGAGATCATCGTCATCGGCGGCGGTGTCTCCAAGGCAGGCGAGATGTTGACGGACTGCATACAAAAGCACTTTGCGGCACATGCATTTTCCTCCTGCCGGAATACAAAATTCGCGCTGGCAGGGCTGGGCAATGATGCCGGTATGTACGGCGGTGTGCAGCTGCTTTTGGAGGAAGAATAGTATTGTCATTCCGGTACGTTTTCACATAGGGAGTGTAAGAGGGGAGAAGAAAAAATGAATCTGATCAAGGCAAAAGATTATGAAGATATGAGCAGAAAGGCGGCGAATCTCATCATGGCACAGGTGACGCTGAAACCGGACAGCGTGCTGGGACTGGCTACCGGTTCTACACCGATGGGAACGTATCAGCAGCTCATCGGGTATTACAGACAGGGGGATCTGGATTTTTCCGGCGTGCGCACGGTCAATCTGGACGAGTACCGGGGACTTTCGCGTACAGATTCCCAGAGCTACTACTATTTTATGCAGGAGCACCTGTTTTCGCAGATCAATCTCGCACCGGGAGCTTCTTTTATACCGGATGGAACAAACGATGACGCGGCAGCAGTGTGTGCGGACTATGAGGAGACGATCCGCGCACTAGGCGGCGTAGACCTGCAGCTGTTGGGATTGGGAAATAACGGACACATCGGCTTTAATGAGCCGGCGGAGGTATTTGAAAAAGAGACCCATTGCGTGGATCTGGCTCAGAGTACCATCGAGGCGAATTCCCGGTTTTTTGCGTCCGTGGATGAGGTCCCCACGCAGGCATATACCATGGGAATCCGGACGATCATGAAGGCGAAAAAGATCCTTGTCATTGTAAACGGCGCAGGCAAAGCGGATATTTTGAAACAGGCATTTTACGGGCCGATCACACCGAAGGTTCCGGCTTCTATTCTGCAGCTGCACCCGGATGTGACCGTGATCGCGGATGAGGCAGCCTGCGGGAAGCTGTAACAATATTTTTGGGAAAATGATACTGTTTGGCATGGCTGTTTGAAAAATGGCAATCGTGCCAGACAGTTGTTTTTTGGAGGAATCACAATGATCATAAAAAATGCGTATGTATTTGACTTGGAACAGGGCTTTGTAAAAAAGGATACGGTGATCAGAGACGGATATTTTTCGGAGGAACAGGCTTTGGCAGCAGCGGATGAGCCGGTGATCGACGCGGTGCATGTGATGCCGGAGCTGATCTGTGACGGACTGCATGTGCATCCGTCCGCAGTGCGCGCGCTGTTTACACTGTTTGGAAAGGAACGGATGATCCTGATCAGTGACAGCATGCGGGCAACCGGAATGTCGGACGGCGCCTACACGCTGGGCGGACTGGATGTCACCGTGAAGGGCAATCGTGCGACTCTTTCGGACGGCACGATCGCAGGCTCTGTCACAAATCTGATGGACTGTATGCGCATGGCGGTGTCCATGGGCATTCCACTTGAGACAGCGGTGCGCTGCGCCACCTACAACCCGGCAAAGTCCATCGGTGTGGAGATGCTGTACGGCCGCATCGCGCCGGGGGCGTATGGGGACTGTGTGATTCTGGACAGAGAGAATCTGGCTGTGAAGAAGGTGATCCTCGGGGGAGAAGAGGTAACATAGAGCTTCCATCATAAGAAATGTAATATATAAAAACGGGAAGTCAGTAAGGACCAATGTCATTAAGTTAACATGACAAAATTAAAGATCTCAGTATTAGAAATAATACTGGGGTCTTTTTTTGCCTCAAATACTTGACATTAAAATCAAAATGTGCGGCCGCTTTCGCTATTGAATGATAATGATGTAGCGAA
>JAQYOU010000168.1 GCA_028727105.1 bacterium | reverse complement strand
AAGAAGGAGCGTATCTGTGTTCAGGAGGCTCATACATTAGGTATTCCCCTGATCGGTATCGCTGATACAAACTGTGATCCTGAGGAGTTAGATTATGTGATCCCCGGAAATGACGATGCGATCCGTGCCGTAAAGCTGATCGTTTCTAAGATGGCAGACGCCGTTGTGGAAGCAAATCAGGGTGCAGCAGAGGATGCTGTTTATGAGGGCGAGGATGTCGCTGAGGATGCAGTAGAGGCATAATAGAATTAACGATTACAGATTTGGAGGAAAAAATCGATGGCTATTACAGCAGCAATGGTAAAAGAACTGCGTGAAATGACCGGCGCAGGTATGATGGATTGTAAGAAAGCATTAAACGAGACAAACGGAAACATGGATGAGGCTGTTGAGTTCTTAAGAAAGAACGGACAGGCTAAGGCTGAGAAGAAAGCCAGCCGTATTGCAGCTGAGGGTCTTTGTACTGTAGCTGTAGATGGTGACAACACCGCTGCAGTTGTAGAGGTGAACTCTGAGACTGACTTCGTTGCTAAGAACGAGACTTTCCAGACATTCGTAGCTTCTGTTGCAAAGCAGGCAGTTGCATCAGATGCAGCCGATATGGATGCATTTATGGCTGAGCAGTGGGTAGAGGATCCTTCCAAGACCGTAAATGATGCTCTGGTTGAGAAGGTTGCAGTGATCGGAGAGAACTTAAAGATCCGTCGTTTCGAGAAGGTTTCTGAGCCCAATGGTTGTGTAGTTACCTATGTACACGGTGGCGGAAGAATCGGCGTTATCGTTGATGCTGAGACTTCTGTTGTAAATGATGCAGTAAAAGAGGGCTTAAAGAACATCGCTATGCAGATCGCAGCTTTAGCTCCCAAGTATGTATCACGTGAAGAAGTTAGCTCTGATTACATCGCACATGAGAAGGAGATCTTACTTGCTCAGATCATGAACGATCCCAAGGAGTCACAGAAGCCTGAGAAGGTGATCAACGGTATGATCGAAGGACGTGTCAGCAAAGAGTTAAAGGAGATCTGCTTAGTAGATCAGGTTTACGTAAAGGCTGAAGACGGAAAGCAGACAGTTGGTAAGTATATCGACCAGCTTTCTAAGGAAGTTGGAGCAACCGTTAAGGTTAAGAAGTTCGTTCGTTTCGAGACCGGTGAGGGACTTGAGAAGAAGAATGAAGATTTCGCAGCAGAAGTAGCTGCACAGATGAACGCATAAGATTCGTCGAAGATGAGGGTCTGGTTGTCAAACCAGACCCTTTTTGTTTTTGGATTACAAAGAGGAGGCAGAAGATGAATTTATTAGATATCGTAGGCCCTGTGATGGTTGGCCCTTCCAGCTCCCACACGGCGGGAGCGGTAAAGATCGGACTGGTATCAAGAAAGCTGATGGGAGAGCGGATCACAGACGCGGAGATCTTTTTTCACGGTTCTTTTCTTTCTACCGGAAAAGGTCATGGAACGGACCGGGCAATCCTGGCGGGACTGCTCGGGTACGGGGTAGATGATCCGGTTATTCCCCATAGCTTTGAAGCAGCGGAAAAAGAGGGGCTTCATTATACGATCAAAGGCATTGATCTTGGAGAAGTGCATCCAAACTCCGTAAAAATGTATTTGACCGGAGAATCCGGAAAAAATCTGGAGATCGTGGCGGCGTCTATCGGAGGCGGACGGATCCAGATCTGTGAATTGGATGGGCTGACGGCGAATTTCAGCGGTGATTATCCAACACTCATCGTACACAATGTGGACCAGCCGGGACATGTGACAGAGGTGACATCCATGCTGGCCCATAAATCTGTCAACATTGCAACCATGCAGCTTTATCGAAAAAGCAGAGGCGGCGATGCGGTCATGGTCATCGAGTGTGATCAGGAGGTGCCAAAAGAGGCAAGAAGCTGGCTGGCACATCTGGAAGGCATCGTAAAAGTAACATATCTGAGTATCGCGGGAGAATGATCTTATGTATGAATCGTTAAATCAATTATGTGAGGAAGAAAAAACAACGGGGACTCCATTTTGGAAGCTTGTTCAGCAGGAGGAATGCAAGGAATTACAAAAAGCTGCGGAAGTCTCCGAACAGGAAATGTTAGGAATTTATCAGGCAATGCGTGCCTCTTACGAAGACTATGAGGACAAGCTCCAGTCTGCCAGTGGACTGGTGGGCGGCGAAGGTGCAAAGCTTTATAAAAAGCGTATGGAAGGTACGATACTCTGCGGCGATTTTATCGGACGCGTTATGGAGAAAGCATTAAAGATCAGTGAATCCAATGCCTGCATGAAACGAATCGTTGCCGCTCCTACGGCGGGATCCTGTGGGGTAGTTCCTGCGGTTTTCCTGAGTATCCAGGAGCACCAGCAGCTTTCGGATGAACGGATGGTGGAGGCATTGTATGTGGCGGGCGGCATTGGAGGTGTCATAGCGTCCCGCGCATCACTTTCCGGAGCCGCGGGCGGTTGTCAGGCTGAGATTGGTGCGGCATCTGCCATGGCAGCGGGAGGTCTCGCCTATCTGCAGGGCGGGGCAGCGGAGGACATTTCGAATGCCGCGGCGCTGGCGCTGAAAAGCCTGCTTGGACTTGCCTGTGATCCTGTGGCAGGACTTGTGGAAGTGCCGTGTGTCAAGAGGAATGTACTGGGTGCTGTCAATGCAGTGACTGCGGCTGATATGACACTTGCGGGAATTGTCAGCAAAATCCCGGCAGATGAGGTGTTTGATGCGATGTATAATATCGGCAAGCACATGGACGAGGAGATCCGGGAAACGGCGAAGGGCGGGCTCGCAACAACGCCCACAGGTATGAGGATCAGTGAAAAAATTGTGATGCAGTAAGTTCTGCCGCGGATCTTAACATAGGTGACACATAGATGACATATGATAAGACGACTATAAACATTGTTCATGTGATAGCCGATATATCCAGTATACATGAAAAACAGCTGTCAAAATGCTGACGGTTGTAAAAGGGATCCGCGTGCAAAGGGAATTGTACGCGAACAAAATGTCAAGGAGGATATACATATGGGAACAACAGTCGGAACATCAGATGTGTCAAAAACCGCGGCCGCAGCTTATGCGGAGAGCACACAGAAAAAGTCGAAGGTAAACGGCAAAACGATCGGTGAGCCGCAGCTTTCGGAAAAAGGCGCGAAGTATTACGAGCAGCTGAAGGCAAAGTACGGGAACTATGACTTTATCCTTGTAAGTAAGGAAGAAAAGGCGAATGCGGAGGCAAATGCCGCACAGTATGCAAACAAAAACAAGACCGTCGTACTGATCGATGAAGAAAAGATCGAGAAGATGGCGACAGATTCCGAGTATCGTAAGAAATACGAAAATATCTTAAGCGGAGCGCAGGCTCAGATCGATCAGCTGGCTAAGAGCATCGGAAATCTTTCCGGTGTCAAAGGCTTTGGAATAAAAGTAAATGACAATGGTGCATCATCTTTCTTTGCAGCAGTGGATAAAAATGCTGCAGCAAATGCAAAGGCTCAGCAAAAACGTCTGGAGAAAAAGGCGGCGGAAAAGAAGGAGGCTAAAAAGAAGGCCCAGAAGGCTGCTGATGAAAAACGGCTGGAAAAGCTCCGGGATCAGAAGCGTACAGAACAGACAGATGATCCTGATGAATGGGATCAGATAAAGAATCATGAAGACATTGAAGTGGTTTCCGCAGGCTCCATTGAGGAACTGGTCAAAAAGGTACAGGATCTGGCCTATGCGTCCATGAGTGATCATGTGATGACGGAAGCCGAACTGGCCCTTGGCGGACATATCGATTTTAAAGGTTGATCTTACCGGGAAGGCCTTCTGCTTTTGCAGGAGGTCTTTTTTTGCCAACTTTCCTGCGGAAGCGTTGAATCTGGTGGGAAAATGAATAATTGTCAGATAATTAAAAAAATATTTCAAAAAATTCTAACACAATATTTCCCCAAAGTATGGTAGAATGAATCTAAATCATGACATGAAATTAGTTTGGAGTTTTTATTATATATGAATCAGACGAATACAAAACCGACTGCACCGCAGGGGTTAAAAGAGCAACGCGCCAGGCGTCAGCGGATCAATCGGATCAAAACAGGCATCCTGTTGTTTGTTGCTATTTGGATGGCAATCTGTATGGGATTAAATATTTTTTTGATGATCCGGGTGTCATCCCTGCAGAACCAGATCGGCATTCTCGCTGAAAAAATGCTGGAAAGTACACAGCTGAGCACAAAGGATCAGCTTCCTTCTCCGGAAACGGATGCGGAGGAACCGGATGCTTCCGATGAAGCAACGGATGATAAAACTGACGGTGTGGATCCGTTGGAAGCAAAAGAAAAGGTGCGTGAGTGCATTGCGCTGGAGGATAACCTTCGCAAAGAAGGAGATCCCATGACTGTTTATCTTACGTTTGATGACGGCCCCAGTGAGAACACGCAGCAGATCCTTGAGATATTAAAAGCTCATGATGTAAAGGCGACTTTTTTTGTCACAGGAAAAGAAGGGGATGAGGCAAAGCAGTGGTATGAGCAGATCGTTGCAGAAGGACACACGCTGGCCATGCATTCGTATTCGCACAAATACAGTTCGATCTACGAATCTGCCGATGCGTTCGCAGCTGATTTTACGAAATTACACGATTTTCTCGAAGAGACTACCGGAGTAGACTGTAAGTTTTACCGTTTTCCCGGAGGCAGCTCCAATCAGGTCAGCAATACAGATATGAATGAGTTTATTGATTATCTGGGTGAACAGGGAATGACTTATTATGACTGGAATGTTGTATGTGGGGATGCAACTTCTCAGATATATACCGCGGATGAACTGGTGCAGAATGTGATGACAGATGTTGTGAAATACAAGTATTCTGTTGTTTTGATGCATGATGCAGCGGATAAGGATTCTACCGTGGAAGCATTAGAAAACATACTGCAAAAGCTGGAAGCGCTGGACGCAAAGATCCTGCCGATCACACAGGATGCGACAGTCATTCACCACAATCTAAGCTAGCAGAAACAAGAAATTCATACGGAGGAAAGATATGGGATTTTTTAAGGACTTTAAGGATGATTTCTCTCAGGCCTTAAATGAACTTTTGCCCGGAGATGGTTTTGCCGAAGCGGATGAGATCCAGGTAAATACACTGGATGACGAGCTGGATGTTGAACAGGAATTATCCAAGCTGGACGGACTGCTGGAGCAGGTTGAGAAAAAATCCGGTCAGACAGTATCGCAGGAAGTGCAGAAGAAAACTGAGCCGGAGCACAAAGCGGAACCTGAAACTGAGCCGGAACAGGAGCCTGAACCTCAGGCAGAACCGGAATCTGCGAAAGAACCTGAACCGGAGCTTGAGGCTGAGCCGGAACCTGAGAAAGAGCCTGAACCGGAACTTCAGGCAGAACCGGAACCTGAGTTAGAGCCTGCGCCTGAACTTCAGAAAGAGCCTGAAGCGGAAGCAGAACTACAGCTGAGACCGCTTGATGAGCTTGAGATCAATACGATCGAGGGAGCCGTCATGGAGGCGACAGGAGAAGCTTCAGAGAAGGCGGAAAAACCGGTTGAAATACTGAAAGCAACCGAGCTTTACGATATACACAGGAAAGATACCATGAAGGAGGAAAAAACAATGGATACCATGGATACAACAGTAACAAGCGCAGCTCAGCAGGCTGCAGAGGCAGCCGTAGAGGCAGAGATCACCGCAGCAGTAGACAGCGAAGTGACGGATGAGGTTTCCGTGATCACCGCAGGAACAAAGATCAAAGGTAATATGGAGACTACCGGATCCTTCGAGATCGAAGGAAAGATCGAGGGTGACATTAAGTGTAACGGAAAGCTGACCGTGATCGGAACGATCGTTGGCAACAGTGCTTCTTCTGAATTTTTTGCAGATGCAGCCCACATTGAAGGCGAGGTTGTAAGCTCCGGCACAGTAAAGATTGGTCTTGGTTCCGTGATCATTGGAAATATTACTGCAACTTCCGCAGTGATCGCAGGCGCTGTCAAGGGTGATATTGATGTTCAGGGTCCGGTTGTTGTAGATACATCCGCAGTGATCATGGGCAACATTAAGTCCCGTTCTGTGCAGATCAATAACGGAGCTGTGATCGAGGGCTTCTGTTCTCAGTGCTACTCTGATGTGGATGTTGAGAGCCTGTTCGCAAAGAGTAAATAAACATATCATATAAGGTCATTACAGACTGGCAGGGAGAAAAACCATATGAAGCGAATCTTACTAAAACTGAGTGGCGAAGCAATTTCAGGTAATAAGGGCTTCGGATTTGATGAGGCAACTGTTGTAGGTGTTGCAAAGCAGGTAAAGCAGATCGTCGATGCCGGCGTGGAGGTTGGTATTGTGATCGGAGGCGGTAATTTTTGGCGCGGACGCACAAGTAATACGATCGACCGTACAAAGGCAGACCAGATCGGTATGCTGGCAACGGTGATGAACTGCATTTATGTTTCTGAGATCTTTCGCTCAGAAGGAATGATGACGAATGTGCTGACCCCTTTTGAGTGCGGAAGCTTTACCAAGCTGTTCTCTAAGGACCGCGCAAATAAATATTTTGCGAAGGGTATGGTAGTCTTTTTCGCGGGCGGTACCGGACATCCGTATTTTTCAACGGACACCGGAACCACACTTCGTGCGATCGAGATCGAGGCGGATGGTATTTATCTGGCAAAAGCGATCGACGGTGTCTATGACAGCGATCCCAAGACAAACCCGAACGCAAAGAAATTTGATACGATCTCCATCGAAGAGGTTATTGAGAAAAAGCTTGCAGTGGTAGACATGACTGCATCGGTGATGTGTATGGAAAACCATATGCCGATGTATGTATTCGCGCTGAATGAAGAAAATAGTATTGTGAATGCAGTGAACGGCAAATTTAACGGGACGATCGTAACCGTATAATTATCAGGAGGGGAAATGCTATGGATGAAAGATTAAACATCTACGAAGAAAAAATGAAGAAAACAATGAACAATCTGTCAGAGGAGTATGGCGGAATCCGGGCAGGGCGCGCAAACCCGCATGTGCTGGATAAGCTGCGTGTAGACTATTACGGAACTCCCACACCGATCCAGCAGGTTGCAAACGTAAATGTACCTGAACCCCGTATGATCCAGATCCAGCCGTGGGAGGCATCCATGGTAAAGGTGATCGAGAAGGCTATCATGACCTCAGATCTGGGCATCAATCCTACGAATGACGGAAAAGTGATCCGTCTGGTGTTCCCGGAGCTTACGGAGGAGCGTCGTAAGGAACTGGCAAAAGATGTGAAGAAGAAGGGCGAGAACGCGAAGGTAGCGGTTCGCAATATTCGTCGTGACGGAAATGATGCGTTTAAGAAGCTCTCAAAGAGTGAGGATATCTCAGAGGATGAGATCAAGGATCTTGAGGATGCACTGCAGAAGCTTACAGACAAGTACATCGCAAATGTTGATAAAGCAGTCGAGGAGAAGACAAAAGAAATCCTTACTGTATAAAACAAAGGGGAAGTGGGGCATGCTTATGCAGTGCCCCATTTTTTAAAGGAGGAATTTTTTCATGAGCGTACCGCAGCATATTGCAATCATCATGGATGGTAACGGAAGATGGGCTAAACGCAAAGGATTACCAAGAAATGCCGGGCATACGGCAGGAGCAAAAAATGTGGAGAATATCTGCCTGGCGGCAAAGAAGCTTGGTGTGAAATACTTGACATTGTATGCGTTTTCGACAGAAAACTGGAGTCGTCCGGACGCGGAAGTAAACGCACTTATGAAGCTGTTATCCGGATATCTGGATAAGTGTGTGCAGACCGCACACGAAAATAAGATGCATATCCGCGTGATCGGTGATATCACCAGACTGGATCCGAAATTTCAAAAGCAGATCATGGAAGCGGAACAGATTTCGTCAGTTTATGATGACTTAAACCTGACGATCGCCATTAACTATGGCAGCCGGGATGAGATGCTGCGCGCGATGCAACAGGTGTGTAAGGATGTGAAGGCAGGAGTCCTTCAGCCAGAGGAGCTGACAGAAGATTGTTTTCACAGTTATCTGGATACAAAGGAGCTTCCGGATCCGGACCTTTTGATCCGTACCAGTGGTGAGCAGCGATTATCGAATTATCTGTTGTGGCAGCTTGCTTACAGTGAATTCTATTTTACGGATGTGACCTGGCCGGATTTTGATGAGCAGGAGTTACAGAAGGCAATGGATGCTTACGAAAATCGTGACAGACGTTATGGGGGTATCAAGGAGGAGTAATTATGTTTCGTACAAGATTGATCAGTGGAGTGATCCTTGTTATTCTTGCGCTTGTTTTTATCATGAACGGTGGCTGGATCCTATGGGGCGTTTCACTCATCCTTTCATTGATCGGACTGATGGAGCTCTACCGTGTGTTTCAGATCCATAAGACGGAGCTTGGATGGATGGGTTATGTCCTGACGGTTATGTATTATGTGCTGCTTGGGGCGGCGACAGAATTTGGCGTTCCGATCAACTGGTTACTGTATGTGATCATTGTTATGATGGTATTTTTGCTGATCATGGTAAATCGTTATCCGAAATTCCACAGCACACAGATCATGCAGTCGATTTTTGGAGTGCTTTACGTTGGAGTGATGTTTTCGTTTTTGTATCAGACGAGAATGCTCACAAACGGTACATATACAGTATGGCTGATCTTTCTCTCATCCTGGGGCTGTGACACATGTGCATACTGTGTAGGAAAGCTGATCGGAAAACATAAAATGTCGCCGGTTCTTTCTCCGAAAAAATCTGTGGAAGGAGCGGTCGGAGGTGTGGCAGGAACGATGCTCTTAACGTACATTTACGCTCGTATTTTTGCTGCACAGATGGGTATCTCCCATACGCAGGTATGTATCCTGGCTGCGATCAGCGCAGCAGGAGCCTTGATCTCCATGGTAGGAGATCTGACGGCCTCTGCCATCAAGCGAAATTATGAAGTAAAGGATTATGGAAAGCTGATCCCGGGACATGGCGGTGTTCTTGACCGCTTTGATTCGGTGATCTTTACTGCACCGGTCATCTATTTTCTCGCATATTACTTCATGAAATGAGTGACGAATACGGATCATGTGCCGATTCCGTGCATGTGATGAAAGAAGGGAAATCAAATGAAAAAGATAGCGATACTTGGTTCTACCGGTTCCATCGGTACACAGACACTGGATATTGTGCGCGCGCAGGGGGATCTGCAGGTGACTGCAATGGCTGCGGGACACAATATTGATCTGTTTGAACAGCAGATCAGGGAGTTTCTGCCGAAAAATGTGGCAGTATGGGAAGAAAGGGATGCACATGACCTGAAAGCCCGTGTGGCAGATCTTGGCGTGAAGGTACACTACGGAATGCAGGGGCTGATCGATATTGCAGCAGATCCTGACAGCGAGATCCTGGTGACGGCCATTGTAGGAATGCTTGGCCTTCGGCCGACCGTTGCAGCGATCCAGTCCGGAAAGAACATTGCGCTGGCGAATAAGGAGACACTGGTGACGGCGGGACATCTGATCATGCCGATGGCAAAGGAATATGACGTACAGATCCTTCCGGTTGACAGCGAGCATTCGGCAATCTTTCAGGCATTGAACGGGGAGCGGGTCAATAAAATAGATAAGATCCTGCTGACGGCTTCCGGCGGCCCTTTCCGTGGAAAAACGCGGGAGGAGCTTTCACATGTAACGCTGGAGGATGCATTAAAGCATCCCAATTGGGCAATGGGAAGAAAGATCACGATCGATTCCTCTACCATGGTAAATAAGGGACTGGAAGTGATGGAGGCGAAATGGCTGTTCGGCGCAGAGCTGGACCAGATCGAGGTGGTGATCCAGCCCCAGAGCGTGATCCATTCCATGGTTCAGTACGAGGACGGAAGTATCATCGCACAGCTTGGCACTCCGGATATGCGTCTGCCGATCCAGTATGCGCTCTATTACCCCAGGCGCAGACCGCTTGGAGGAAAACGGCTTGATTTTGGTGCACTGGGCTCCATTACATTTGAAAAGCCCGATCCTGATACCTTCCAGGGGCTGGCGCTCGCATATGATGCGATGCGGGCGGGAGGAAATGTTCCGACGATCTTTAATGCGGCTAATGAAGCTGCAGTTGCACTGTTTTTAGAGAAAAAGATCTCTTATCTTCAGATCACTGAGATCATTGAGGACTGTATGAAAAATTGTGCGTTTATTGAGTCACCGAAGCTGGAAGAGGTGCTTGAGACAGAAAAACAGGTAAGGGAAATGGTTGCGGTCCGTTATGGAAATGCGTGAGTGATAGAGAAAGAATAGAGAGCAGGTGGTAATGTGAATATAGTAATTGCAATTATTTTATTTAGTCTGATCATTTTATTTCATGAGCTTGGTCATTTTTTGCTGGCAAAGGCAAATGGTGTTCAGGTAAATGAGTTCTGCCTTGGACTTGGACCAACGATCATCGGTTTTCATAAAGGCGAGACCTTTTACTCTTTAAAGCTGTTGCCTTTTGGTGGCGCCTGTATGATGGAAGGCGAAGACGAAGAGAGCAATTCAGACCGATCCTTTGGAAAAAAAGGTGTATGGCAGCGTTTTTCGATTGTTTTTGCAGGCCCGTTTTTCAATTTTATACTGGCATGGGTGTTTGCACTGATCATCCTGGGATCCGTAGGTATTGATAATCCCACCATCTATCAGGTGGAGCCCGGCTCACCTGCTGCGGAAGCCGGCATTGAGGCAGGGGATACCATCTTAAAGCTTGGCAACCAGAACATACACTTCTATCGTGAGATCAGTGTATATACTTATTTTCATAACGGCGAGACAACAGAAGTGGTGTGGGAGCATGACGGCGAGAAGTATTCCGCTTCGGTCACACCGAAATATGATGAGGAATCCGGTCGTTATCTGTTCGGCTTTCAGGGAAGTTTTGGCAGACAAAAAAGCGGTCCCCTGCGTGTGATCCAATACAGCTTTTACGAGGTAAAATACTGGATCACGACAACACTTCAGAGTCTCGGCAAGCTGGTAACCGGACAGCTGAGCATGAATGATCTGTCAGGTCCTGTTGGCATTGTCAAGACGATCGGAGATACTTATA
>JAQYOU010000167.1 GCA_028727105.1 bacterium | reverse complement strand
CAGTAGTGCCAGGGGAGCCATTGGTCTCTGTCCATGCTTCGGAAATAGTTCCGAATGCAGAGCTCTCACTGGATGGCACTTCAAATATTGTTGCCGGTACAGCGGACAGCATCCTAAGAATTTACGGTACGCCCGGAACTACCTACAGTGTTCCGATCAGTGTGACGGCAAACTGCACCGTTATTTTGGACGAGGTATGCAATCAGGCGGATCTTTCCATCGCAGAAGGTATTACGGTTCGTATTTTACTTCGTGGAGAAAATACACTAGGCAATATTCAGGCGGTAGGCGGAAGTGCGACACAGGTGCTTCTCGTGGGAGAAACAGAGACGAGTAAGCTAACGGTAGGCAATATTGCATGTCCGGGCGGTGGAAGTGCTTCAGCAGGTGCACAGGTCACCATTGACAGCTGTGTGATAGACTGCGCAGATCTTGGATGCGGAAACGATGGAAAAAACACAGCATACTGGGGCGGAAGTGCGACAATGCCAAATGCAACACCGGGCAGCAACGCATCCCCTGTTGTTACAATATTATCATCAGAAGTACATGTTAGTGGTGATATCGCTTGCGGCGGAAACGGTGTTCAGAGCTTCGGTGACTGGTCTGCCTGTACGTCACATGGCGGCTCTTCCGGAAGTGTTGTGATCGACAACAGCAAAGTCACAGTTGCAGGTAATGTTGCAATTGGTGGAAGAGGCGGAAACGGTAAAATGGGAAGCACCTACTTTAACTGTACTTCCGGAAATACAAAAAGCTCTTCTCCGGTCACCATCAGAAATCAAAGTATTGTTACCGTTGACGGAAATGTTGCCACCCAACAGGACCTCTGCTCAGAAAGCAATTCCGGCAGTCAATCCGGTCTGAATGGTGTGACAGTAAGCGTTTATCATTCTTCGTTGAAAGCGAAGGATATCGCCAGCGGCGGCGATGGCCATAACCAGATCCATTATTATGCCTACTCGGGCTCAGGCTATAGCTATGAAATCTACGGAACAGCCGGTGGAAACGGTGGAACGCTCATTGCCGATCATGCAGATATTACCTGTGAAACAGCTGTTTGTGGCGGAATTGCCGGTGATTATTTGTGCTATGAGGTCAGTTCAGGCGGCACAAAAACCGGTGATTATAATTCCTTGAATCATCCACTGGACGGAAATGGCGGCGTTCTGCGCATGACTTGTTCCGATCTTACCGTAACAGGTACAGCGGCTGAGAAAGGGAACCGCTGGAATGATTATGCGAATCCTTCTACCTATAGTGATAACGAATTTATGGGGGGATCCATCAAGGGAACCGTGTATGGAAATGTGATCCGCACAGACCTCACAGCAATCCTGAGCGGAGGGTTTTCGGCTGCTTCTGGAGTGCGAAATTCCCTGGATCTTGTGTGTGCCGGCTGTGTGATCCATACCTCGGAAACATTGGCCGATGAGAATGTGATACTAACTGCCAACGAGCTTTCTCAGACTGTGAAGCTGGATCCGGAAGGTAAGATCTATACATATCTCGCTACCGGCGAGGAAACGATCAGTGTAAAAGGAACAAAAACCTATGCAGGTACTGTTCTTGTGAGCACCAGCGAGGCATTAAACAGTTTTCAGCTGTCAATAAACGGAACACTGGACATCAGTCATGGTGATGTGACGATCAGAGAGGATGGCTATACATATGCGGATGAGACAAACAGCTACAGCGGGGCTTATACGATCACCGGAGATTCACAGACAGCAGCCGTAACGGTAGAAAGCGGTTCCCATCGACTAATCCTGGATCATACATCACTTCAGACTCTGACAGTGCAAGGAACGGCTCAGGTGGTTCTATCCCCGCAGGAGTATGCGATGATAAGTATGATCTGCGTGGAGGATACAGCGGAGCTGACCGTGGAAGGGATCGGTGCGGTACAAACAGATCCAACACTTTTTTCCTTCGAAGAATGTCAGGGTGTCTTAAGAAACGAAGACGGGCAGAATCTCTTTCCCGTAAACATCACATTTGAGCAAAACGGTGAACAGACATTTTACCTCAATGAGCAAGAATTATGCATGCAGACAGACCAGGATCAAATGGTTCGTTTTCTTGCGGCGGAAGGCGCGTATGATCTGTTGATCGGAACCGAGGCACTTGGATTTCAACTTGAACTTGAAGTTGACGATGCGTTAACCGTTGCACAGGAAGATATGATCCTATATGCGGATGTTTCAAAGGGAGATCTGATGATCGGGGATGATTCTGTGACACTTGGCGATACGGTAATACAGACAACAGCTCCGGTATGGATCCGTCAGAGCACAGATGAAGCACATGAGATCTATGTGACAAGATCCGATGCCTTTCTGACTCTGGATGGCGTATCCTCAGACACACAGGTGCATCTGCCTGAGAACTTCACAGGGCAGATAAATGATACAACTGTAGATCCGGAACCTGAACCTACACCTGAGCCTGAACCTACACCTACACCTGAGCCTGAACCTACACCTGAACCGGAACCTACACCTGAACCGGAGCCGGATCCAGCCCCCGTGCCGGAACCAGACCCTCAGCCGGGTAATGATACGCCTTCGCAGCCGGATTCGGGTAATGATACGCCTGCAGAGCCCGGTTCCGGAACAGATACGCCTTCAAATTCGGATAACAGTTCCCAGGAAAATGGTTCTTCATCCTCCGGTTCAACTTCATCCTCCGGTTCAACTTCCGGTTCAAGCTCATCCTCTGAAACATCAACTTCAGGATCATCCTCTGAAACCAACTCAAAGAAGGAACCGGAAAAAGAAGAAAACAATGATAATTCCATCCTTTCCGCTGATAAGCTTCCTGCTCAGACAACAGTTATCACCTTAAAAACATCACTCAAAGGCCTTTCACTGTTGAGCGAAACGGTAAAAAATACCTATCAGTTGTATACGAATAAAAAGCTGGCGTTAAAGATCGCACGTGAGGCAGGAACCGACTACTACTATAAGCTCTTAAAGAAGGGGCAGAGTGATTCTGCCGGAGAATGGAAGTTCCTTCGTTCAGACCGGATCACTGTATCCGAAGCAAAGAACAGTATCGGACAGAGAATCCTTGTAAAAGCAGTAAATGACAAGGGCACAGTGATACAAAAGACGAATGGCTTTATCATCGATACGCAAAAGCCAACCGTAACCGGAGTGAAAAATGCCAGATTTTATACAACCAGGCGTACGATCCAGGTCAACGATAATTACAGTGGCTGTACGGTTTACTTAAATGGAAAGAAGATTAAGCAGACACTTACGGTAAAAAAACGCGGCTTATATCTGCTTACTGCAATGGACCGTGCAGGCAATTCAAGATCAGTGATGTTTGCGATCCTATAAACAAAAGTACAGGAAAATGATTCATAGTTTGTCTGCAATTGCATAAATTATGCTAAGGACTCCAGTTGAAAGATCGGAGAGCATAATGACTTATGATCAAATCGATGAAAGAAAAGCATATGTAGAACGCGCCAGAGCTTCTTTTCACGATAACGAAGCTGACTGGACACATCCTGCTCCTGCGCATGAAGAGCCGGCCCTTGGAAAAACCTTTACGCTGCGTCTGGTACTGGGACTGCTGCTATTTTTACTGTTTGTTCTGGCTGATGTGACAGATCACAGGATCATTGGATTCAGTACCGCAGATGTAGCAGAAGAAATTACTGCAAAAGAGGATTATACAAATCTTGAAAAATATGTTATGATGCTACTTGCAGATAATTAATCATTGTTATGGAGGTACTTATGAGCAGACCAGCATTGTCTGATGAGATATTACTGACGATCGATCAGCCTGCCCGATACATCGGCGGCGAGCTGAATATGGTAGAAAAAGATCCTGCATCTGTGGATATTCGTTTTGCCATGTGTTTTCCGGACGTTTATGAGATCGGTATGTCACATCTAGGGATCCAGATACTTTACGATATGTTCAATAAGCGGGAGGATGTCTACTGCGAGCGTGTCTATTCGCCCTGGCCGGATCTTCATGCGATCATGAAGGAGCAGCATATTCCGCTGTTTGCGCTGGAAAGTCAGCAGCCTGTAAAAAATTTTGATTTTTTAGGCATTACGATCCAGTATGAAATGTGTTACACAAACATTTTGCAGATCCTGGACCTGTCACAGATTCCTCTGCATGCAAAGGAGCGTGGGGAAGATATGCCCATTGTGATCGGCGGAGGACCCTGTACGTATAATCCGGAGCCAATCGCAGAATTCTTTGATCTGTTTTATATTGGTGAGGGCGAGATCAGTTATGATGCACTGTTCGCATTATACAAAACATGTAAAAAAGACGGGGTAAAACGCGCTGACTTTTTGCGTAAAGCGGCACAGATTCCCGGCATTTACGTACCGTCCATGTATGAGGTGACTTATGGCAGCGACGGCTGTCTTGCAAGCTTTACACCGAAATATGAAGATATTCCTGCAAAGGTAGAAAAGCAGCTGGTACTGGACATGGACAGCGCGCCGTATCCGGGCAAGCCGCTGGTTCCCTTTATCAAGGCAACTCAGGACCGGGTGGTTTTGGAGCTCCAGCGCGGCTGTATCCGCGGCTGCCGTTTCTGTCAGGCGGGTATGATCTACCGGCCCACCAGAGAAAAGAATGTTGCCCGGCTGAAGCAGTATGCGTATGATATGCTAAAGAGTACCGGTCACGAAGAGATTTCCTTAAGCTCCTTAAGCTCCAGTGATTATTCCGGGCTGGAAGAACTGGTCACGTTTCTGATCGATCAGTTTCATGGCAAGGGCGTAAACATTTCCCTTCCGTCCCTGCGTATCGATGCGTTTTCATTAGATGTGATGGAAAAGGTACAGGATATCAGAAAAAGCAGTCTGACCTTTGCACCCGAAGCCGGTTCACAGCGCATGCGTGATGTGATCAATAAAGGCCTGACAAAGGATATCATTTTAGAGGGCGCAGGACAAGCCTTTGAGGGTGGCTGGCAGAAGGTAAAGCTTTATTTCATGCTGGGTCTTCCCACTGAGACTATCGAGGACATGCAGGCCATTGCGGAACTAGCCAATGATATAGCGGTCCGTTATTATGAGATCCCGAAGGAAAAAAGAAACGGTAAATGTCAGATCACGATCTCAACGTCTTTCTTTGTTCCGAAGCCTTTTACACCGCTTCAGTGGGCAACCATGTGCACAGCAGATGAATATCTTGGTAAAGCAAAGATTGTTAATGAAGCAGTAAAAAATCAGCTGAATCGAAAAAGTATCCGTTACAACTGGCATGAGGCTGATGTAACGGTGCTGGAGGGAGTATTTGCAAGAGGTGACAGAAGAGTTTCCGCTGCAATCGAGCGTGCATACGAAAAGGGTGCATTGTTTGATGCCTGGTCAGAATACTTTAACAATGAACGGTGGCTGGATGCCTTTGCTGAGACCGGTGTTGATCTGAGCTTTTATACCCTTCGTCCCCGCGAGCTGGATGAGCTGTTTCCCTGGGACTTTATCGATGCTGGTGTCACAAAAGAATTCTTGAAACGTGAGTGGAATCGTGCATGTGAAGGAGTTGTCACTCCTAACTGCCGTATGAACTGTTCCGGCTGTGGTGCAAGAAAATACGGAGGAGGTGTGTGCTTTGAAGATCAGAATTAAATTTTCCAAATCCGGCAACATGAAGTTTATCGGTCATCTGGATACGATGCGCTATTTCCAAAAGGCCATGCGCCGGGCGGATATCGACATTGCATATTCCACCGGATTTTCTCCCCACCAGATCATGTCCTTTGCGGCTCCGCTCGGTGTGGGCATCACAAGTGAAGGAGAATACATGGATATTGAAGTAAACAGCACCGGCTCCACCTCACAGTCCATCCGGGCATTGAATGATGCGATGGTGAATGGTTTTTCCGTGCTGGATTACCGGAAACTTCCGGATCATGCGAAAACTGCAATGTCCATTGTCACCTGTGCGGATTATACATTAACCTATCGTGAAGGCTATGAGACGGATCTGTCTTATGAGCAGCTTTGTGAAGCAGTTCATGCATTTTATGATATTCCGGAAAAGATCGAGATCGTAAAACAGACAAAGAAAGCAGAAAAGATCATAGACTTAAAGCAGCTTGTATACGAGTTCAAGGTTCTTTCCGTTGAAGGAAAACCGGCATTTTATGTAAAGGTTTCCACTGGAAGTTCAGACAATATCAAACCGGAGCTTGTACTTGAACACTTTTATAAGTATCTTGGAGCAGAGCTTCAAAAGTTTACCTTCCAGACGCATCGGCACGATGTTTATTCCGGAAGTGTCACGGAAGGCTTTTGTTCCTTAAACGATATGGGTGAGGTTATCGAATGAGCAGGCGTTTTGTTATCACTCGCGTGGATTTCGGTGGCCTGGCTTCGACGATCTGCGGTGTTTTTGAAGATCACAGGATGCTTGAAGTGCAATGTATTCCGCTAAATGCACCCCAGCAGATCTTAAATAATATTTATGTTGGCAGAGTTTCGCAGATTGCAAAAAATATTGGTGCTGCCTTTGTAGAGATTGAAAAAGGGAAAAAATGTTTTTTGCCTCTTTCTGATATCAGGCAGCCGGTTTACGTAAAACGTATTTCTGATAAGCAGCTTCTTTCACAGGGGGATGAACTGCTTGTTCAGATCGTTCGTGAAGCAGTAAAAACAAAAGACCCACAGGCAACCACCAATCTTTCTCTTGCAGGGAATTATTGTGTTGTGACAAGCGGGGAACGAAAACTCGGAATCTCCGGAAAGATCGATGCTCAAAAGAGACCCGCACTTCGCGCTCTTGCCGAAACGGTTTATGATGCACAGCTTGGGGTCATCGTTCGTACCAATGCAGAGAGTCTTGGAACAGAAGATGAAAGCCTTCTGACCGGAGAGATCCGATACATGCAGCAGCAGATGACGGAACTGATCAACCATGCTCCGTATCGAAAGCTTTATTCGGTACTGCACGAAGCCCCTCCGGAATATATCCGGATCCTTCAGAATCAGCCCTTTGAAAAGCTTTCAGAGGTTGTGACAGATGATCCGGCAGTGTTCCAGAGCTTGTCTGATTTTGTAAGAGAACATCCGTCGATGAAATTGGAGGAAAAGCTGCATTTTTATGAGGATCCGCAGCTTGATCTGAAGAAGCTCTATTCCGTTGAGATCCAGCTGGAGCGTGCACTTCAATCCAAGGTCTGGTTAAAGTCCGGCGCGAATCTTTTGATCGAGCATACGGAAGCAATGACAGTCATTGATGTTAACAGCAGCAAAAACGTGAAAAAAAAGAATCCGGAGGAGCAGTATCTTCAGATCAATCTGGAAGCTGCTGCTGAGATCGCTTCACAGCTGCGCTTAAGAAACATATCGGGTATCATCATCATCGATTTTATCGATATGGCTGAACCGGAACATAAAGAGCAGCTGTTAACAGCCATGCGCGGACTGGTGAGATCGGACCCTGTCAAAACAGATGTGATCGATCTGACAAAGCTTGGACTTATGGAACTGACACGAAAGAAAACCAGGCGTCCATTGTATGAACAGATCAAAATATTTCCAAAAAACTGTTGACGAATAAGAGAACAAATGATATGATACATGAGTATGCCGCACAGTGAGGTCTAAAAGTGTGTTCTTTTATCGGATTTCCGGTAGAAAGGATCACCACCACAACTGGCGAGTAATGATAAATAGGAGGTGCCATATGTACGCAATTATAGCAACAGGTGGTAAGCAGTACAAAGTATCCGAGGGCGATATCATTACCATTGAGAAGCTTGGTGTAGAGGCTGGCGAGACAGTTACTTTTGATCAGGTGATTGCTGTAAACGACGGAACCATGAAGGTAGCAGATGACGTGAAGAACGCTACTGTAACTGCTAGCGTTGTAAAAGAAGGACGCGGCAAGAAGGTTATCGTTTACAAGTATAAGAGAAAAACCGGTTATCATAAGAAAAACGGTCACAGACAGGCTTTCACTCAGGTGAAGATCGAAAAAATTAATGGCTAATTGATACTGGTGAATTGTTATGACACATATAACGATTTACAGAAATCAAAAGAATGTATTTACAGGCTTTCTTTGTGACGGACATGCCGGATATGCACAAGCGGGTGAAGACATTGTCTGTGCCGGAATCTCAACGCTTGTGATCAATACGATCAATGCGGTGGAGGCATTCACAGAAACGCAGATCCTTGCAGATGCAGACCAGGCGGAGGGCACGATCGATGTGAACTTTCCGTACGGATGTGACGAAAAGGCAAAGCTGCTTGTAGATACCATGATTTTAGGCTTACAAGGAATACAAAACAATTACGGGAAGAAGTTCCTGACACTAGATTTCAAGGAGGTGTAACCAATGTTTGAATTGAACCTTCAGTTTTTTGCACATAAAAAGGGAGTTGGATCAACCAAGAACGGTCGTGATTCAGAGGCAAAGAGATTAGGTGCAAAGAGAGCAGACGGACAGTTCGTAAAGGCTGGTAATATCATTTACAGACAGCGCGGAACCAAGATTCATCCTGGTGTAAACGTTGGAATCGGCGGAGATGATACTTTATTCGCTCTGACAAGTGGTATTTTAAGATTTGAGAGAAAGGGTAGAGACAAGAAGCAGGCTTCTGTTTACCCTGTAGCTGAAAACGAATAAGAAGTAAGTGGGCTGTTGCAAGATTTGTAACAGCTCATTTTTATCATCAAAAGTTTAGGAGAAAATTATGTTTGCTGATACAGCAAAAATCATCATAAAATCTGGAAAAGGCGGAAACGGACATGTGAGCTTTCGCCGTGAAAAATATGTGCCCGACGGCGGTCCTGACGGTGGCGACGGAGGCAAAGGCGGAGACGTGATCTTTGAGGTAGATGAAAGCTTAAATACCTTAAATGACTATCGACATAAACGGAAATTTGCTGCTCAGGCCGGCGAAGAAGGCGGAAAAAAGAACTGCCATGGAAAAAAGGGAGAGGACCTTATCTTAAAGGTTCCTGCCGGCACGATCATCCGTGATGCGGCAACGGATCTTGTGATCGCAGATATGTCCGGTGGTAACAAACGTCAGGTCATCCTAAAGGGTGGAAAAGGCGGTCTTGGCAACCAGCACTTTGCAACCTCTACGATGCAGGCTCCGAAGTACGCGCAGCCCGGTCAGGAAGCGATCGAGCTTGAGGTTCGACTGGAACTGAAGGTCATTGCGGATGTCGGTCTGGTAGGCTTCCCGAACGTCGGAAAATCGACCTTTTTATCCCGCGTGACCAATGCGCAGCCAAAGATCGCGAACTACCATTTCACTACGTTAAACCCGAATCTTGGAGTGGTTGATATGGGATGGGGCGACGGATTTGTGATCGCTGACATTCCGGGCCTGATTGAGGGTGCTTCTGAGGGAATCGGTCTTGGACACGAGTTTTTGAAGCATGTGCAGCGATGCAAGGTTCTGATCCATATGGTAGATGCTGCTTCCGTAGAAGGTCGTGACCCAATTGCCGATATTCATGCGATCTGTAAGGAACTGGAAGCTTTTGATCCCGAACTCTTAAATAAACCTCAGGTTATTGCAGCCAATAAGATAGATGCATTCTATGAGGGTGAGAATGAAACGATCGCAGCACTGCGCGCAGAATTTGAACCAAAGGGCTGGACAGTGTATCCGATCTCAGCAGTCAGCGGAGCCGGCGTCAAGGAGCTGATCGGTGCTGTAAAAAAGATGCTGGACGAGATGGATGACGAACCGGTTTATTATGAGCAGCAATATTTTCCGGAACTTCATGTATTTGAAAATGAAGCATATACGGTTGAATTTGATGAAGAGAAGAATGAATATGTGGTAGAAGGCCCTAAGATCGATAAAATGCTTGGTTATACAAATATCGAGTCTGAAAAAGGATTTTTATTCTTCCAGAAATTCTTAAAAGAACAGGGTATATTAAAAGAACTGGAAAATATGGGAATTCAGGACGGAGATACCGTTCGCATGTACGGACTCAGTTTTGATTATTACAAGTAAGCGGAGGAACAGGCATGGAATTTACAAGTAAACAGCGCTCTTATTTAAAAGGGCTTGCAAGTAATGAGGATGCGATCTTTCAGATCGGAAAGTCATCCATTACACCGACGATGGTTCAGGCAATCGATGATGCCATCGAAAAGCGCGAGCTCATAAAGATCTCGGTTTTGAAAAACTGTATGGACGATCCCCATGAGCTTGCTGATATTGTTGCAGAGCGCACACGTTCAAATGTGGTGATCGTTATTGGCAAAAAGATCGTTCTTTATCGTCCAAACAAGAAGAATCCCAGGATCGTACTTCCGAAATAGGAGGTTTTTCAATGCAAAGAATCGGTATTATGGGCGGAACCTTTGATCCCGTTCATAACGGGCACCTTCTGATCGCAGAGAATGCCTGTGAGCAGTTATCTCTTGATGAGGTACGTTTTATACCAACCGGAAGATCCCCCCACAAACAGGGAAAATCAATTACAGATGCCACACATCGTCTGCACATGGTTGAAATTGCCATTGCAGACAATCCGGCATTTATTTCAGACGACAGAGAATTGCGTTCCGATACACTCAGTTATTCCTATATTACATTGGAAAATATGCAGAAAGAATTTCCGGAAGACCGGTTGTTCTTTATCATGGGCGGCGATTCTCTGCGGGATTTTAAAACCTGGTACCATCCCGAACGGATCTGTGCCTGCGCTGCGCTTGTAGCAGCTATTCGTGACGACTGCGACCATGCGCATCTGATGCGTTATGCAAATGAACTGAAGCAGCTTTATCAGGCTGACATCAGGCTGATAAAGACCCCGAATCTGTCGGTCGCATCCAGCGAGCTTCGTGATCGAGTCGCGAAAGGCCAAACGATCCGCTATCAGGTACCCGATGGGGTTCGTCACTATATTATGGAACATCAGTTATATCAAGCTGAAGTACCAGATCAAGTTTTTGCCAAAGGACAATCGAACGATGAATGAAAAGATCATAAAATTACAGCATAAAATAGAAAAGAAACTGGATGCATACCGTTATGAGCACACATTAGGTGTCATGTATACGGCTGGTGCGCTGGCAATGCGGCATCAGGTTGATCTGGATGACGCATTACTTGCAGGTTTGCTCCATGACTGTGCGAAATGCTATCCGGATGATAAAAAATTTGAACTATGTGAAAAATATCATGTTTCACTTACAGATATTGAGCAGGAGAATACGGCTTTGATCCATGCAAAGCTTGGAGCAGCACTTGCAAAAGAGAAATACGGTGTAGAAAGCGAGGAAATCTGTCGTGCGATCGCGTCGCATACAACCGGAGCGCCTGCGATGACTCCGCTTCAGCAGATCGTCTTTATCGCAGACTATATCGAACCTCACCGTGATCGTGCCGGCCGTCTCGACGAGATACGCCATGCTGCATTTGAAAATCTAGATCTGGCATGTCGTATGATCCTGACAGACACTTTGGAATATCTCGCGGATTCACCTAAAATGGTGGATCCGATGACAAAGGAAACCTTTGAATATTATGTAATTCATTAGAAGCATACGATTTTTTCGCTGCATCTGACATGCGAAAGCTCGAAAATCGTATTGCTTCTTGTAAATAACAAAAGGAGGAGTAATAATGGCAGAGAGTGCAAATTTTGCAAAGATTGCTTACCATGCATTGGAAGAGAAAAAGGGAGACAATATCAAGATCATTGATATCAGTGAGATCTCTCCGATCGCAGATTATTTTATCATTGCAGACGGATCAAATCAAAATCAGCTGCAGGCCATGTGTGATGCCGTAGAGGAGGACCTTTACAAAGCCGGATGCCATCTGAAGCAGACAGAAGGAAACCGTAATTCCACCTGGATCCTTATGGATTTCGGCGATGTGATCGTTCACGTATTCTCGAAAGAAGATCGATTGTTCTATGATCTGGAGCGTATCTGGACAGACGGAAAAGAAATATCTGCAGATGAACTGTAAAAACAGCAGGAAATAAAGGATATCTGCGCTGAGATCATTTTAAGGATTGATATAGGAACATAAAAATACCATCAGACCAGGATAACTGATCTGATGGTATTTTTTATAGCGCGTGTTATGAAAAGAAGCGGAATACACCGAACACTTTACCGAGCACCTCACAATGATCAACAATGATCGGATCCATGGTATCATTTTCCGGCTGCAGGCGGTAGTGTCCGTCTTCCTTGTAAAATGTCTTGACAGTAGCAGAATCATCTACCAATGCCACTACCATATCACCGTTTTTCGCATCGGACTGCCTTTGTACAAGCACCGTATCGCCGCTGAAGATTCCAGCATTAACCATACTTTCACCCTTCACCTTTAACATGAAGGTCTCTGCATTGGGCATATATTCAACGGGAATAGGGAAGTAATCCTGAATATTCTGTTCCGCAAGGATCGGTTCTCCGGCAGCTACCTGACCAACCACAGGCACATTCACAACCTCACGTCTTGTAAGGTTAAAATCATCATCCAGGATCTCGATCGCACGCGGCTTGGTGGGATCACGGCGGATAAAACCGTTCTTTTCCAATGTCTCAAGATGTGAGTGCACGGAAGATGTGGATTTCAGATTGACCGCTTCACAGATCTCACGTACTGCCGGCGGATAACCTCTTTGCAAGATCTCCTGTTTGATATATTCTAAAATCTCACGCTGCTTTTCACTGATCTTTCCGGTAGCCATAATTGCGTCCTCCTGTTGGGTAAAATTTCTGATACAAAACATTCGTTCCATAATCAGTGTAACATAATCGTTTCAAAAAATCAAACATATATTCCGAAAATTTGTTCGATTTATTATTGACAAACAGTTGTTCGGGTGATATATTATCAATAGAACAGTTGTTCGCGAACGTTTGTTTATTCAATAGAAAGCATCTGGAAACATGTTGTTCAGAAAAAGATGGAGGGGCACTTATGAGAAATATACAGCACACATTGGAGAGCAGACCTGTATTAAAGAGAATGATCCTTTTGGTAGGCACATTGATCGTGATCTTACTTTGTACCTTTGCCCTCAGCACTGTCGCAACTGCAAAGCATACACAGGCTGCACAGCGCGGCACACAGACCACCTATGAGAGTATCCGTATTTCCGGCGGTGATTCTCTTTGGAGCATTGCTCAGGAATATCATGGGCTTGAAAATACCGCTGACTTTGTAGAAGAATTAAAGGTTTTAAATAATCTGTCTTCAGACCGTATTCAGACCGGTTCCTACATTTTAGTTCCCGTCACCTCTGTGCTGTAGACAGTCCTCTGACTGCTATCTGCATATAAATTCATACAAATACCACAAACATGTGAAAATGCGACAGAGCCTATCTGTCGCATTTTCGCTACTATATATCGTTTTCCTCCGGTTTCTCGCGAAGCTGGACAACACGTCCCGCCATTCGCCGGCGTTCATCTGCCTGAGCTGCGTAATGACGTCTCGTGGTATTTACGTCCTTGTGACCAAGAACGTCTGCAACAAGATAAATGTCTCCGGTTTCCTGATAGAGCGTCGTACCGTACGTACTGCGAAGCTTGTGAGGTG
The DNA here is from genome assembly GCA_028727105.1 of bacterium. GTDB lineage: Bacteria > Bacillota > Clostridia > Lachnospirales > Lachnospiraceae > W0P33-017. The sequence goes on along the minus strand of JAQYOU010000167.1, from coordinate 33,485 downwards.
TGATATTTTTCACAGTTGTGACCAGTCTGGAATATTTTTTTACCAGATTTTCCACAGAACGGACCTGTATCCGTTTCTTTTGCATAGAAAGGAAAAGTGCATTTCCGTGTCCTTCGACGGCCTCGATGGTTTCACGTTCTTCCAGATAATCAAGGAGTGCATCTGCAACTTCATCTCCGAAATATACAACAACCTCGGCACCGCCTTTGCGGTGGATCTTGATGCCGTTATTTTTAAAGTCGATATCGTCAATGTCCAGTCCCACACACTCTGATACACGGATTCCGGTGCCAAGCATGAGCGTCATCATGGCAAGATCTCTGGTTTTGGTCTGCTCGTGGTACTTTTTCTGGCGTTCCGTGAGCTTTTCACCGGATTCCACCTGATCGAGAAGCAACGCCACCTCATCGATATCCAGACGGGTGATATTTTTTTCATGGATCTTAGGCGTAGATACGAGTACGGACGGGTTTTTTTCAATCAGTTCTTTTTTAAAAAAATAATTGTACAGACTGCGCAAGCTTGCCAGTTTTCGCGCAATTCCACGTTCATCATTGGTGTGTTCGACACCATTTTTTATATAATATTTGAGATAGGAGAGGTATTCCTCAATATCCAGGGCAGTTACTTCATCCAATAATGACAACGGATAATCTTTGATCTGAATCTTACGATACACGGGATTATTATCATGAATATATTCAAAAAAAATGCCGAGATCATACGCATAGGCCAGTCTGGTTCTCGAGGAAGTTGTCGGTTCAATTCCCACAAAATATTCCCGGCAGAATTTTGGCAGAAGCGCCAGCTGCTCCCGCAGCCGGACAGCATTTGTTATGTTTACTTTTTCATGATAAGCTTTTTCTTTCATTCTGTAACCTCTCTACTGTTTTTTTCTGACAGATTCAATCATATTCTATTTGCCTTCGTAAAGAAAAACATTTATACTGATATTTGTTAGATAAAAATGGATCGTTTTTATTCCAAGAATTGACTTTGATTTATCCGCTTCTTTATATATTTTATCGCATTTAAGGTGAGAAGCAAAGTTTTTTATTATTTGAATGAAAACATAAAAGGAGTTATCATGAAATTTGTTATTCAAAAAGTATCACATGCATCCGTAACAGTTGACGATCAGGTGATCGGCAAGATCGGTAAAGGGTTTCTTGTCCTGATCGGGGTGGCAGAAGATGACACAAAGGAGATTGCGGATAAACTCATCAAAAAACTGCTTGGTCTTCGGATCTTTGAGGATGCAGACGGAAAAACAAACCTTTCTCTGCGTGATGTTGACGGAAGTCTGTTGCTTGTCAGCCAGTTTACCCTGTATGCAGATTGTAAAAAAGGCAATCGTCCATCATTTACAAAAGCAGGCAATCCGACACTCGCCAATGAACTGTATGAATATATCATTGAGAAATGCCGCGCAGAATTCCCGGTAGAGACCGGGTCGTTTGGGGCAGACATGAAGGTCGATCTTTTAAATGATGGACCCTTTACCATTATCTTAGATTCCAGTGAAATCTGTTAAATTTATTTGTAACTGATCAAGTATATTCACGTTACTTTTCACACCCATGCCATGCACTCCGCTGCAGGACATGGAGAGAACATGGAATAGACATCGATTGAATTGATCTTAAGGAGATGAGCATTTTGAACAAAGAGAAAAAAGAAAATGGTGCCATGATTAAGGTAGCTACGTTCATAGTAGATAAACGCAATCTGTTTTTTCTATTGTTTGTTTTAGCTATTATTTTCTCAATTATTGCAATGAATTGGGTGAAAGTAGAAAATCAGCTTTCCGCATATCTGCCGGAAACTACGGAGACGCGTCAGGGTCTGGATCTGATGGATCGGGAATTTGTTACCTACGGTTCCGCCAAGGTCATGGTGTCCAATATTACATATGATGATGCACAGGTGATTGCAGATGAGATAGAGGCAAGACCGGATGTATCAATGTTGAATTTTGATAATACTGCTGAGCACTATAACAATTTTTCTGCGTTATATGATATTACCTTTGCATACCCGGAGACCGACGATCGTTGTCTGGATGGCTTAGATGAGATCAAGGAGCGTTTGGCCGACTACGATCTGTATGTGTCAACCAGCATGGGAGATGCAGCTGCAGAGCAGATTGATAAAGAGATGAATGTGGTAAGCGTGTTGGTTGCTATCATTGTTGTCAGTGTGTTGCTTTTGACCTCACAGACATGGGCAGAGGTTCCGGTACTTCTGCTTACTTTTATTTCAGCAGCAGCCATCTCTATGGGTACCAATTATCTCCTGGGAACAATCTCTTTTGTATCGGATTCGGTAACCGTAGTATTACAGTTGGCACTTTCGATTGATTATGCGGTCATTTTCTGCAATCGATACAAAGAAGAACATAAAAAATATGACATCCGTGAGGCAGATATTATTGCATTAAGTAAATCGATTCCGGAAATATCTTCAAGCTCACTGACTACGATCGGTGGACTGATTGCTATGATGTTTATGCAGTTTGGAATCGGTCGTGATATGGCGATCTGTCTGATCAAAGCAATTTTGTTATCGCTTTTAGCAGTATTCTTATTGATGCCGGGACTGATCATGTTGTTTGGACCTTTCATGGATAAGACCAGACACAAGGATCTGATTCCGAAAATTCCTTTTGTTGGGAAATTTGCCTATGCAACAAAATATATTATGCCGCCATTGTTTTTAGCAACGATTATCGTGGCTTTTTATTATCAAAATAATTGTCCGTATGTCTATGGTTACAGTACCATTGAGACACCTGTGCAGAATGATACGCAGCTGGCAGAAGAACTGATCGAAGAAAGCTTTGGTTTGACGAATATGGTGGCATTGGTGGTTCCTGCCGGCAATTATGAAAAAGAACACAAGCTGTTAATGGAATTAGAAGCCAGAAAAGAGGTTGACTATACCACAGGACTTTCCAATACAGAAGCTATGGATGGTTACACCTTGACAGATAAGCTCACTGCCAGAGAGTTTTCAGAATTATTAGATTTGGATTATGAGATTGCAGAACTGTTATATACTGCTTATGCCGTAAACGATGAAAATTATGCGAAGATCATCAATGGCTTATCTAACTATAGCGTGCCTTTGATTGATATGTTCATGTTCCTCTATGATGAAGTAGATGAGGGTTATGTGACGTTGGATGATGAGATGATGGATACCTTGACAGATGCTCATGATAAGATGCTCGTTGCAAAGGATCAGTTACAGGGTGAAAACTATAGCCGTATGCTTGTGTTTCTCACTTTGCCCCAGGAGGGCGACGAGACATTTGCATTCTTAAATGAGATGCATGAGATTGCAGGGCATTATTATGATCCGGATAAGGTAAAGGTAGTAGGGGAATCAACCAGCCAGTATGATCTGTGTAAGATCTTCCAGACAGATAATATGGTTGTAACAGTTGTATCAATTCTGGCGGTTTTGGCAGTTTTATTGTTTACTTTTATGTCAGCCGGTATGCCTGTATTGCTGATACTGGTCATTCAGGGTGCAATCTGGATTAACTTCTCCGTCCCCACCATTACAAACAGTAATCTGTTTTTCCTGGGCTATTTAATTGTAAGTTCCATCCAGATGGGTGCAAATATTGATTATGCAATCGTGATATCCGGTCGTTTCATGGAATTGAAAAATACGATGTCAAAAAGGGATGCAATCATTGAAACCATGAACTTTGCATTTCCGACCATTATCACATCGGGATCAATGCTGGCATTGGCAGGTATTTTGATTGGGAGATTAACCTCTGATGCGGCAATCTATGGAATTGGTCAGTGTCTGGGACGCGGAACCATCATATCAATCATCATAGTTATGTTTGTTTTGCCACAGATTCTGCTGTTAGGTGAGAAGATTATCGATAAGACAGCATTTGTGGTATCCAGTCCCATTCATTTGCAGCACGAGGCCGGTCTGGTTCGTGTGGACGGACGAATTAATGGGCAGGTAAATGGTGTGCTGGTTGGAGAGTTCCATGGTCTGATTCGTGGTGATGTAAATGCGGTAATGGTATCCGGAAGCATGAGCAATCACGATATGAATACAATGGAAGATATAACGGAAATCACACAGAAAACAGATGAAAACATGCTTTCTGAAGAAATGGAAAAGAAGGAGGCATTGAATCATGAAAAAAAATAGTCTTGGACATCGATTATGGGCCGCACTGTTAAGTATGGTATTGATAGTGATGTTGATGCCTGTGAAATATACATATGCAGATACCAATAAGAATGAAGATATTCGAATTTCCAGTGTGGAAGATCTTCTGCAAATGTCGGAAAACTGTCATATTGATGAATGGTCCAGAAATAAAACCGTGATTTTGACTACTGATCTGGATCTGACTGGTGTAGATTATGTACCTATTCCTGTCTTTGCCGGAACCTTCGATGGAAAACAGCATGTGATCAAAGGACTGAATTATAGTGGCAATGGCTATGTTGCAGGATTGTTCCGCTATATTGCGGAGGATGGTGCAGTAAAAAATCTGATTGTGGAAGGCATAATTGCAAATACGGACGAAAAACAATGTATTGGTGGTATCTGTGGTGAGAACGCCGGAGTCATTAGTCATTGTGAATTTTATGGAACAATTGATGGACGCTCTGAGACCGGTGGAATTGCCGGAATTAATGCTGCAACGGGAACCATAGAGGCCTGTGCAGCAGGAGGTGCTATTTCCGGATATTACAGTACCGGAGGAATAGCAGGAAAAAATCATGGTATTATTGTACGCTGCAATAATCGTGCCGGTGTCAATAACAGTAATGATTGGGTAGAAGAAGATGATGAAAACAGCTTTGACTGGTTATCTACACTGCGTAATTCAGAGCAGACTGCAAGTCTGAAAAGTGGTACAGATACCGGTGGAATTGCCGGATTTTCAGATGGAATCATAAGCTCTTGTACCAATATTGCTACCATAGGATATGCTCATACCGGATATAATGTGGGTGGAATTGCCGGTCGTCAGTCAGGTATGCTAACTCTTTGCAAAAATACCGGACGGGTGTATGGACGTAAGGATGTGGGTGGTATTGTTGGTCAGATGGAGCCATATATCCATATGGATGAGGCAGATTCAATCAACGATTCCATCGAAAAACTGCATGCTTTGATCAATAAGATGTTGGATGACATTGATCAGGCAACCGGTACGATCAGTGAGGACTGTAAGCAATTAAAGTCAAATGCAGATGCTGCTTTAAATACGTCTCATGATATGGCAGGACAGGTCTCTGATTTTGTTGATGAGAATGTGGATCAGGTGAATATTCTGGCAGATCGTCTTCGGTATGTGATCGATGAGCTTCCGGCAGTTCAGGATGAGCTTATGGCAGCGACAGATGCATTAACCACTGTCAATTCAGATCTGAAAAAAATAAATGAAGACCTGGCTGCTATTGACCAGATGAAGGATGCTCCTTATGTATCAGCTGATTATGCTCGCCTGACCTTGTTGAGAAGTATTGGTGGTAAGATCACTACAAACAATAATAATCCTGCGCAGGGTATAGATGTAACACTAACTGTAACACCGGACACCGGATATGAGGTGGAAGCTGTATCAGCAACTGCTGATGGGGGCATGAATATCCCACTTGCAGCATATGGAAATGGGAAATATGTTTTTCATATGCCGGAACAGAATGTAGTTGTTCAGGCTGTTTTCCGTTATCAGGGAAATTATCTGACATCCTCCAATGCAGGTGGTACGGTTTCTTTGAACATAAGCAATCATAATCTGAAGATCAAGGCTGTATCTGATAAAGATTATAAATTAGAAAGTCTTTCGATAGGTTCAAAATCTGTGGATGTAGCTTTATTTAATGGAAATCATGAGTTGACTGTCAGTCAGTCTGATTATCCGGCAAATGAAGGAAAGCCGGTACTTATAACAGGTAAGTTTGTACCACAAGTGCAGACAACAGTTACGCCAGGTGCAATCACATCGGGTGCAGCAGTTACATCTTATGAGATTCATAAGGCTTCATCTACCGGTGGAACTATTAGAACAACGATTGCAGCCGCGTCCGGCTCAGGTATAGATGTTCTTGAAGCTGTATCCGGAGAAAGTATCAGGGTAACTGCTGTTCCTAGCAGATCCAATTATGAACTAAACAGCTTATACTATAATAATGAGCCACTGTATATCTATGGGGATGAGAAATATACTGTATCGGAAGACCAGAGCTACACGTTTATCATGCCGGCAGAGGAGGTATCGGTTTATGCAACTTTTCGTTATAAGGATACAGCAGCTGTTTCTGAAAAGATTTACTGCGAATCTTCAATAGGAGGCTCAATAACGGCAACGCCCGTTCCAAATCAGACAAGCAAGTATATGCTGACGGTCACACCAGCAAATGATTATACTTTGCCAGAAAATGGCACTGCATTGTATGTATACGAAAAAGAACGTGATCAGCTGCTTGCAACCTATACAACTGAGCAACTGACAAAAAACGGTACAATTTATAATTACACCCTGGATATTACAGGGCGACAGACACCCATACGTGTATATGCACAATTTGTTTCTAAAGAGCCTACACATAAGATGACTACCTTGTCTGCAACCGGAGGCAGAGTATATACCACACAGTCAAATGCAGGAAAGGGCACCGGTATACAGGTGTTAGCTTCAGTAGAAAAGGGATATCATCTGAAATATGTTGGAGTAAAATATGCAGATGGAACGAATTATTATTTGGCTGTGGATGATGGTATTTCGAATTTTATCATGCCGGGGCAGGATGTAGAAATCTATGCAGAGTTTGAACCGATTGCCTTTTTGCTGACCTCTACGCCAGGTGGAAGTGGTACTTATTCCATCAATGAAGATAAGGTAACATTTACGATTATACCGGATGCAGGCTTTTCCTTAAAAGAGGTTCCGAGCGTTACGGATGCCTATGGAAATAAGGTGAATCTCTCAAAGGTAAAAGCGAATGCCTTTGTATATGAATTTTTATTGTATGGATTGACACAGCCGATAACCGGATATGTGACATTTTGTGGACAAAATCAATATGATGCACTGCAATCGGCAGTTGATGTGTTAGATAGTAATTCAGCAGAGCTTTCTGGTGCAATGGCAAATTGTGAGTCTTTGGTGAATGAAATCAGCAGTATTGCCCTGGATAGCAATGGCAATCCGGTAAAATGGGAGAATATCCAGTCGGCAGATAGAGACATCTTATTAAAGGATATCATATCCATCGCACAGGAACTTGCAAAGGCAGGTACTGCAGCAGCAAACATGGCAGGAAGTGTCAGTACCATTGCAAATATTACGCATACATATATGGTAGATACAGCTACTGCAATTAATAAGGATGTAGATGTTCTGACAGACGATTTACAAGCAGTTATCGATCACGCAAAGGCAGCTGAAGTTGTAATTGATGGTATTATGAATTATCTCTCTGCTCAGAATCATATTCAATTTTCTAAATTGGGAGACGATTTTAACCAGAATGTGGATGCATTGTATGATCAGCTGTTGGCTATATCAGACAGTATGGGACGGATTGAACAGGATATTACCGATTCAGCTGGCATGTTGAATGATGATTTCCGCCTGATTAATGATCAGATGAACAATGTATTCCTGCTGTTTGCAGAAAAATTGGATCAGCTTCAGAATCCGGATGCGGCTGATTACTACAAAGATCTGTCGGATGAGGATATTGTCGGTACTACCATCGGAAAAGTAAATAATTGTATAAATCATGGTTCCATCGAAGGTGATATTAATATTGGTGGTGTTGTAGGTATTATGGCTATCGATGAGGAAGATCCGGAAGATAATTCCATTGGAAAGTCAGACTTTTCTTTTAAAGGAATTTATAGTACGAAATGTGTACTTATTGGCTGCAAAAATTATGGCTATATCACGGCAAAAAAGAATAGTGCCGGTTGCGTAACAGGCACTATGTCGCTGGGTGTCGCTTATAATTGTGAAGCTTATGGTGGAGCCAAAAGCTCTGAGGGTGATTATGTCGGTGGAATTGCCGGATATTCAGATGGAATTATTCGAAATAGCTACGCACTGTGCAGTCTGAACGGAGAATCCTACGTGGGGGGAATTGCCGGTTTTGGAAATATCATAGAAGATTGTTATGCTATGGTAGATGCAAATGCTACAAGTACCCGCATGGGTGCGATAGCCGGTCAGGTCGGTTCTAAGGAGGATGATGCAGATTCCAAGGAGCAGTCGGCTTATGCGAGTCATAATTATTACGTAGGCGATGATCTGTATGGAATTGACAATATCAGTTATATAGATGTGGCAGAGCCAATCACTTATGATGAATTGCTTACAACCTCAGGCTTACCTTCAAAATACCGTCATTTAACAGTATCCTTCCTGATTGATCAGATCTGTGTGAAAGAGCAGGAGGTGGCATATGGAGAGGACATCTCAGATCTGGAATTTCCAGAAATTCCGTCAAAATCCGGTCAAAATGGTGTTTGGCCTGAATTAAATAATAAGATTATTGACAGCAATCTTGTATTGGAAGCTGAATTTGTAGATAACATTACCGTATTACAAAGTGTAGAAATGGATGTACAGAGTCTGGAAGGTGGAACTGTATTGGAAAAACCGTATGCATTTGCAGAAGGTACGTTTACCGGAAAATCCGTTTTACATGCTAACATGTTAGATCAGTATAAAAAAAGTGGCGAAATACCAGGTTATACAGATTACGAAGTGATTTTAGAAAATACAGATTATGATGAAACCTCTGAGCTCTCAATTAGATTACGAAATCCATATGATGAAAAAGCTGTGGTATACCAACTGGCACCGAATGGCACCTGGCAATCAATCGCTGCGAAAGCACGTGGTGAATACTTGCAAATTGCCATGACTGGTATCCGTGGAATTTATCGAATTGAGGAAGGTGCGATGCAGCTCAAGACAAAGATATTGATGGGTGCAGGTTGTACTGCAGGCATATTATTGATTTTGGTTATTTTTATTAAAATCTGTCAAAAGGCAAAGAAACGCCGTAAAGCACGTAAAGCAAAGCAAAAAACCTTGCCTCATGATTCAGGAAAAACAAAATAGTTACGAAAACCCTTCAGCTAATGTTGTTAATTAAATAACATGCTGAAGGGTTTTTGTTGATTAAAATGTTATAATTTGGTTAAGAAGGCTAAAAACTGCACCAACTTTTCGTTAAACTCCTAGATTCTTGCATCGCCGAGCTGCAACGCAGACTTTCAGCCAGTAACAAACCGCAGCCAGACGGCGATAAAGTGAAATAGTTTGTTGAACCACCGTTCGCATAGACAAAAGTATGCGTTAAACTGTTGTTTTGCGAATAGTTATAAATAGAGCTACCCTAATTTATTGATTGATCTCCCCATATTTCAAAAGCATGTCAACGCATCCGTCAATGCCAAGCTTTTCGCTGTTTAATGCAAGATCATAGCTTCTTGAATCTCCCCACTTTTTATTTGTGTAGAAATTATAATAGCTTGCACGCTGTTTATCGGTGCGATTTACCAGATCCTTGGCTTTTGACTCAGAAAGTCCAAGATTATGTGCAACACGTTTGATTCGATAATCCTTACTCGCATAGATAAATGCATTGATGCAATGAGGTTCATCAGATAACGCATAGTCAGCGCAACGTCCAACGATCACGCAGGAACCTTCCTGGGCAATCCGTTTGATGGTGTCAAACTGTGCTAAAAAGACTTTCTGACTCAGTGGCATATCCAAATATGCATTTCCGTGATAATTGCTAAAGGAATATGTATCGGTCACCAGCGAATATAAAAAGCTGCTGGTGGGCTTTTCATCCTGCATATGAAAGATTTCTTCGCATAAACCACTTTCTGCAGCTGCACGTGACAGCAGATCCTTGTCATAAAAGGGAAACCCAAGCTTTTGTGCCAGCTTTTCACCGACATCCTTTCCACCGCTTCCAAATTCACGTCCGATCGTATAAATGATTTTCTCCATAAAACCGCCCCTTCGCAACGGTCAACATACTGACCAGTTGCACCTTTCTTTTATTTCCGTACTTTTAGTATATCACTTTTGCCGCAAATCTGCTAATAATTTTTCAAAATATTCAGGCAATTTTGCACTAATTTCTAAAAATTCTCCGGTTGTTGGATGAACAAACCCGAGATTCATGGCATGCAGTGTCTGCCCCTGAAGTTTCCATTTCCCGCAGGCATGACGTCCACCGTACACCTCATCTCCAAGTAATGGATGTCCAATACTGGACATATGAACACGGATCTGATGTGTCCGTCCGGTCTCCAGTGCAAATTCCATATAGGTAAAATTGCCAAAGCGCTCTAATACTTTATAATGAGTCACCGCAGGCTTTCCGTTTTTTTCATTGATCGCCATCTTTTTCCGGTCTTTTGGATCCCGGCCAATGGCGCCGGTCACGGTGCCTTCCTCATCTTTGATATTGCCAATGACAATGCCGCGATATCTTCGATTGCACGAATGATTTTTGATCTGCTCGGCAATATGGATATGTGCTGCATCCGTTTTGCAGATGATCAGTGATCCCGTGGTATCCTTATCGATCCGATGGACGATACCGGGCCGTACAACGCCGTTAATGCCGCTTAATTCATTACCACAATGGAACATGACTGCATTGACCAGTGTACCGGAATAATGCCCGGCAGACGGGTGTACCACCATGCCCTTTGGCTTGTTGACGATCAAAAGATCCTGATCCTCATAGAGAATATCGAGAGGGATATTTTCCGGATTGATCTCGACACGCTCAGCCGGTGGTGTCGACACCGTGATCAGATCGTCCGTATGCAGACGATAATTTGCTTTCAGCGTTTTGCCATCCATCGTAACATGCCCGTCTTTGATCAGTTTTGAAAAATAAGTTCTTGACCGCTCCGGAAAAACAGCGGCCAGGAACTTATCTAATCGTTCATCTTCATATTCATAGGTTACTTCAAAGCTTGCGATCACACTCTCACTCATAATTTTGTTACTCCATGCTTTTTCCATGGTAATACAAGCGCGGTCAGGCGATCTAAATCAGCTTCCTTATAATAAAACAGAAACAGAACGATAAATAACGCCATCGCACAAGTTACATAGATGTCAGCTACATTAAAGATCGGGAAATTGATCAATGAAAAATAAAAGAAATCGATCACATAATCATTCCGAATACGGTCGATAAAATTACCGATCGCTCCAGCAAACAATGCAATACAGATTCCGTGGAGTGGATAAAACCGTCGCTCCAGTGGTATCTTTCCATAAATATAGCTGAGCAGAACGATCATGAAGACCGTCACACAAACAAAGAATACTTTCTTCCCCTGCAGCACGCCAAATGCTGCTCCATGATTTTCCAGATAATGCAGTTCAAACACTCCTTTTAGTAAAACAAAAGAGGCCTGATCCTTTAATTTTGTTACAGCAAGATATTTGGTCCATTGATCCAATAGGATCAAAAGAAATGACCACACCGCTCCGAAAGCATATAGCTGCGCGGTACGTTTGCCGTTATTCTTATTCATAGTTACTACCCTCTGTCTGTTATTCTAATACATAATGGATCGCTTCCAGCAGATCTTCATCTGTCAGTGAAAGGTCTGAGTATGCTTCACCAATCCTCTTTAAAAGCGTAAATTTTACTTTACCGCCGATCATTTTTTTGTCTGACTTTGTCGTTTCAAGTATTTCCATAGGATCATATCCGCTGATCCGGATCGGAAGTGCATAGGAGGAAAGCACCTGTTCGATATCCGCAAGATCCTCCGGTGTCAGATGACCCTTTTTCACCGATAGATATGCAGCTGCCACCATACCCAGAGATACGCACTCACCATGGTAAAGCTGAAAATCAGACAGCTTTTCGATGGCATGGCCGATCGTATGACCAAAGTTCAAAAGCGCCCGCTCTCCTTTTTCTTTTGGATCATTTTCTACAACCACACGCTTGATATTACAGCCAATGTCAAGCATACCAATAAGGGTTTCCGGAGACTTCTGGCAGATCAACTCTCTGTTATCCTTCATCCATGTATAATAGGCGCCATCTTTTATGAGACCATGCTTAATCTCCTCTGCCATGCCGTTTGCAAACTGGTTATCAGGCAGTGACTGAAAAACCTCCATGCTCATGTAGACAAGCTTTGGCTGGTAAAATGCTCCAACCATGTTTTTATACTGTTGAAAATCCACACCGGTTTTACCACCGATACTGGAATCAACCTGCGCAAGTAAAGAGGTCGGGATCTGGATGAAATCAATTCCACGCAGATAAGTAGCTGCACCAAAACCGGTCAGATCTCCTACTACTCCACCACCAAGCGCAACAAGAAGATCATGCCGATCAAACTTGTTTATTATTAACTGCTCATATAATTTTTGAACAGTATCCATATTTTTACTACGCTCACCAGATTCAAAAACGAATGAAATGACTTTGGAAAAATGGCCATAAAAAAGATCTGTGATCTTATTTAAGAATATTTCTGCCACTTGCGAATCCGATACAATGCAAACCTTCTTGCTATTGTCATCTCCGATCGCCTGATGCATATCACTGATCAGGCTTTCAAAGCCACCATTCAAAGTGATCTCATAGCACTTTTTACCCTCATAATTAACGACAATTTCTTTTCTCATGTCAGAGTTCCTTTCTGATTAAGTAAATAACTGATAGGAAAAACGGATGCGGTCTTTCTTTGTCACACCGAGTGTTTCGCCAAAACGTACTTTTCCAAATCCCCGGATGGATAAAAGATCACCTTGTTTACAATAATATGTATTATGTAAACATTCGGCTCCGTTTACAAATATTTTTCCTTCCTGGATCAATTTTAATGAGGCAGCGCGGGAGATCTTACAGATAGCTGCGATCACAGCATCCAGCCGATTCGATGTGACGATGGCCTCGCGTTCTTCAAAATGAGGCACATAATCCAGATGGCTGCCTGCTTCGATCTCTAAGGTTACAACTGTATGTCTTATAGATGTCAGTTGGTCTGAAATATACGGAACAATCTCTTCTTTTGCGAAGAAAAACATGTCCGTCTCATTGACGATCAGATCTCCGATCTTACTTCGCTCGATCCCTAGACTCATCAAAGCCCCCAATACATCCCGATGCGACAATTGCTCTGCGAATTTGGGATATGCCGGCCGAATGCGAACACACTGCATCGGATAATCCCATTCATAAAAGAGAGCATCAGGGATAAAGGCTACCATCTGACGCTCTGCATATTCATATCCACCAGACATCTGGTATTCAGATTCCAGTTTATCCTTGTTCTGTTTTAAGATCAACTGCTCATTGATCGTCAGAAAATCGGAAAAGGTCACGATCCCTTTCCGGTTTGCCTGCTTTGACAGATCCATACATCTTTTGGCAAAGTATGTAGCTTCTTCATTCATATGTTCAGATCCCTGATATGTCAAAGCTGTCCATAAATGACTGGAAATCGCCTGAAATATCTACATTCTCAGGTGTAATGATAAAAATGTAGTTCGAGATCTTCTGAAGATTTCCATTGATCGCAAAGCAGGATCCGGATGTGAAATCAATGATACGCTGAGCAATGTCAACATCCAGCCCTTCCACATTTAACACAACTGTTCGGTTTGCCAGCAGGGTCTCCGTGATCTCCCTTGATTCATCAAAGCTGGTGGGCTTGATCACACAAACCTCCATTCCTCCGGCAGTCTGAGCACGTCTGGAGGAGCTTCGCATCGGAGTGATCTTATTCTGAGGTTTTTCCTTCGGGCGGCGGACATCCGTAATCGACTCTGTTTCCGTAAAATCCGGTGTGGAAGTACTGACCGTCTGCTTACGGCTTGCCTTTGGCTTCTCTTCTACTTCGTCCACATAACCTTCGTCATAAAAATCATCGTCATCATCAGGTCCAAGACGCATCATATTTAAAAATCCATCAAAAATTCCCATGATCCTATTGCTCCTTTATATTGTAGTTACGCGCACCGAAAATCCCGGTTCCTACACGCACCATGGTAGCGCCTTCTTCTATGGCAACCTCATAATCACCGGTCATACCCATAGAAAGAATATCCATAGATACATTATCAATGTTTTTGTTTTTTATGTCAACAGATAATTGCTTGATTTGGCGGAAATACAGACGATTTTCCTCCGCATCCTGGACAAAGGGTGCGATCGTCATCAGCCCCCGGATCTTCAGGTTGGGCAGAACAGAAATCTCTTCCACCAGCTGGATCGTATCCTCTGCGGAAATACCAAACTTGCTCTCTTCACCGGCAATATTCACTTCTACAAGGATGGGGATCGTGATGCCCTTCTTCTGCGCCTGAACACTGATCTCCTGTGCCAGACGGTAAGAATCAACCGAATGGATCAGCGCTGCCTTGTCGATGACCTGCTTCACCTTGTTTCTTTGTAAATGGCCGATCATATGCCATTTAATATCAGAGGGAAGCTGGTCATACTTTTCGCAGATCTCCTGAACCTTGTTCTCACCAAAATCTCTCGCTCCGGCATTGTATACCTCCTGAAGCATCTCCACCGGTTTTGTTTTGCTGACTGCAATGAGAGTGACTTCTGAACGATCTCTTCCGGCACGTACACACGCCTCTGAGATCTTTTTTTCAACTGCTTCATAATTATCTTTTAACATAAGAAATCTCCTTTTCCATAGTATCGATTTAATTGATCACTTCGTTTTCAACGATGATCGATCCATCCAATGCAATATGATCATACTGCGACAGACCATAAGATGTATTGCGTGCAATGATCGCGTATTCGTCATTTTGATAAAGGATATCGATCATGCGGAATACGGCATAGCCTTTATTGATATTGTAGACACCCTGAAGCTTTTCTTCATCACTGATCACATAGTTTTCTCCTCCGGCCGGGTCAATGACTTTGGTGCCTTTTGTCAACGCTTCTTCACTGACATAATAACATTCCTCTGTGGAATAATAAATATCTGTCGGAATAAATTTTTGAACTTTTTCGCCGGAATCATCCGTTGCTTCGATCAGCAGACCGGAGGAATTTGAATTTCCTCCCTTTGTAAAATAATTCTGAGGAACTGTAAAAAAGCTTTTTTCCACAATGGACTGGTTGGGGATCTTTAGTCCTTCCTGTTTGGTTAAAAGCAGCTCCACGTCAATAAAACGCTCAGATGCATAGCGAACCATGGAATTATTAAAGCTTAGGATGAGGTAATTTTTTTCACCGCGCGCTCTGATCTCGTAGGTTGCCCATGCGGTCGTCTCATCGGATTTGAACTTTACCTTAATGACAGAATCATCTGCCAGAAGCGCTTTTAACTCATCACCGATGGCAAAAACGATCTGCCAGTTTTCTGATGTGATCAGTTTAAATAACGGATCACCGGCTTCTACATGTGTCACTGCCTTACGATTATCCTTCTTGTAGCCGGATTCATCCAGCATTCCATCTGTAAAGTTGTCTGCGGTCACACTCTCGTAGCCATCACAATAATAGGATACAATGCCGGGAACAGACGCATTGATGCGATGGAAGGTGTGATCGCCTTCTGCATTGGCAGCATATTCAGACATAGAGGCCAGTGCGCTCAGGTTCACTGCCTCCATCAGCTCTGCCTGAAGATCATTTTTAAATGTATAGGTATGATAAAAGGACATATCTGTATATGCGTTGCTGTAATCCTTCATTTCCTCTACCAGATTGCTGTAAGCTTCGTTGTCAAGCGTGTTTTCCGTGCTTCCTGCACGGGTGATCTCATCGGCAATATCACCGTTTTCGTCAACAGAGCAGATCAAAGAACCACTCTTTGCGCGTGAATTATCTTTCAGGTAGTAATTGACATATCCGCTTTCGCCCGAATAAATGAGCTGTTCTTCACGCAGCGCTAATCCCGTATAAGTTGTCTGGATCCTTATGCTCCCCTCATCAACCTCATAATAGGAAACATGTTTCGCCGTCAGATAGATATACACGTTAAACAGCAGATATATAAAAATAAGTGCAAAAAAGATCACACCGATATTGATATTTAATGTTTTTGGATATCTTACGATCTTATTATTTTTTTTCATATTCTTGTTTGATAACTTCTTTCTGTATTCAACTGTATATTTTTAAAAAAAACAGGAATACTAGTAACTAAAAAGGAGGTAATGACTATGAATTCTAAATTCTGGGATTATTGTTTATTGACCCTGGTGATCATCGGAGCGATCAACTGGGGCCTGATCGGTTTTTTCCAGTTTGATCTTGTTGCATTTTTATTTGGAAACATGTCATGGCTGTCCCGTATCATCTATGCACTGGTGGGCATTGCCGGCCTGTATCTGATCAGCGCATACGGGCGCATTCGTTCCATCGGATAAGAATATAACATGAAATAAGGTGCCTTTACAGGCACCTTCTATTTCATTTGTTATTCATGACAACAGAAAGAACGTGAAACGGACTTTCTATTGCTCCGGTGATTAGAGAGATACAATGATCTTTGCCTTTGCACACTCCGGAAGGTCTGCTTCATTTCTGGATACACTGAGAACAAACTTTACGTTATACTTTTCGCTGATGATATCCAGCTTTTCGATCGCATGATTTAACTGTCCATCCTCAATGTTTGCAATCGTAAGGAAGCTGTCTAAATACATCTCCTGCAGATCATGATCCTGTGATACGATACCACAGATGAAACCGAGAAACTCGTCACAATTTGTAACAGGGAAATCTGTTACATTGATCAGACGAACTTTATTGTTTAATTCATACATATGCTTCTGACTTTTATCCAAATATACGATATTACCAGATGCAGATTTCACTGAATCATTAACCTTATCTAATAAATATTTTGTTTTACCCTTACCTTTTTCGCCAGCAATAATTTCAACCATCGCTATCTCCTCCTGATTTTAATTACTGCACTGCCTTAGCGTATGTAAAAAACATCTATGCGGCTGTGCTTTCTATAAGATAAATTATAAGATACTTTCATGTAAAATACAACTCTATTTTGCAAAATTTGCAAGCACCTGATTCATGACATAATAGAGATTGCTCCTGCCGTCTGATTTCAAAATGATCGAGATGACGGGTTCTTTTTTGTCGTTGTTTGAAAGCAGCACCAAACAGTAACCGGCTGCGTTGGTCGTACCGGTTTTCCCGCCAAGAACTGTGATCCCTTCCGGCTGTGTGACTTCACCGTTCAGATACTTATTCGTATTGGTCCATGTCTGTGAAGCCTGCGCACCTGACGCATCCGTATAATATGCAGTGTAGCTGGTTGTACGGATCAGCTGCAGAAAAAAGTCCTCTTCGATCGCCTTTGCAAAGATCAGATACAGATCATAAACACAGGTATAATGGGCTTCATCATGCAATCCGTTTGCATTCACAAAATGTGAGTTGGTTGCACCAAAGGATCGCGCAGTATCATTCATCAACTGTGCAAAGCTTTCCTCGCTGCCGGAGATGTGCTCTGCAATGGCTACTGCAGCATCATTTCCGCTTCGCAGCATCAGACCGTAAAGCAGGTCAGACAGCTTGATCTGATCACCGGCATGCAAGCCGCACACCGAGGAATCACTGGCCTGATCTACCGCGTTTTCGCTGATCGTAACCATATCCTCCAGATTGCCCTGTTTGATAGCGAGATAAGCCGTGAGAATCTTTGTTGTGCTTGCAGGATACATTTTCTCATATATATTTTTTTGGTATGAAATAGCTTTATCCGAAGGCAAAAACACGCCCATTGCTTCCACTACTTCATCTGTCACCGCATCCGAATAGGTCTGCTCCTTGGGTGCCACACACAGCTCCTCTGCAAAATAATGCACAGAAGCGCTTGATCCATCAAAATCAGTCATGGCTTCACTTTCTGCATTCGTTGCGGAAGCACTGATATCGTACGGCTTATCAATGGCAACATCTTTTCCACAGCCACATGTGCAAAGGCTGATGACCAAAACACCCGCAAATAATAATCTACTTGTACATTTCACGCCAGTCCAAATCTCCTCTGTCCAATGCACGGATCAAAAGCTCCGCAGTTGCAAGGTTCGTTGCCAACGGAATATTATGCGTATCACAAAGACGCACCACATTATTCACATCCGGCTCATGGGATCTCGGTGATACCGGCTCCCGTAAAAAGATGATCAGATCCAGTTCATTATTTTCTATCTGTGCACACATCTGCTGTGCGCCACCCAATGCACCGGCAAGAAATTTATGGACATTCAGATTTGCCACCTCTTCGATCAATCTTCCTGTCGTTCCTGTTGCATAGAGTGTATGCTTGTTCAAAATACCACGATATGCAATGCAGAAATTCTGCATCAGTTTCTTTTTTGCATCGTGTGCGATCAGTCCTACGTTCATGTTTTTTCCCCCGTTCCATATTTTTTCGGCTGTAATCCGACATTCAGCACAAATCCCATTCCAGCAAAATTCGTTACCAGAGACGTTAGTCCATAGCTGACAAAAGGAAGTGTGACACCAGTGTTCGGAAACAGACCGGTCACTACACAAATATTAACAAATGACT
Organism: bacterium; assembly: GCA_028727105.1. GTDB lineage: Bacteria > Bacillota > Clostridia > Lachnospirales > Lachnospiraceae > W0P33-017. The sequence continues at coordinate 14,900 of JAQYOU010000167.1, read as the reverse complement.
GGAAACCGATCAATGCGGCCATGCCACAACAGATCAGCCTACCTGACAGATCCTTTGCACGTCTTGCTACAAGGAGGCATTCCAGTGCGATCAGAAGCATCAGTATCACAACTGCAGCTGAACCAATAAATCCCAGTTCTTCTCCCACAACTGTAAAGATAAAATCGGTATGGGCTTCAGCGATAAATCCACCGCTTTTAATGGATGTCACATCTGTGTTATAAAGTCCTTTGCCCCAAAGCTGTCCGGATCCGATCGCCATGATCGAATTCTGTGTCTGAAGCGCCTGCTGTGGATAAAGCTCCGGATAAAGCCATGCAAGAATACGCGTATTCTGATAACCTTCCAGTGCACCCTCAGCGCTGCCCGGATTGGATGCGATCGCATACAGTGCGATCAAAAGCGACGGCACTGCAACCGCCAGTCCACCTACTACTATTTTATAGCTTAATCCTCCAATAAACAAGAGTGATAAACAAATTAATGCAGTTACGATCGTTGTGGACAGATCCGGCTCTTTTAGTACAAGAAAAAGCGGAAGTGCTGCAAGGATCGCGTACAATGCAAGTATTTTCAGACTGTTTAGTTTTTCTCTGTGCTTCTGAAGAAAAGCGGCAAAGAATAAGATCAGGATGATCTTTGAAAGCTCCGAAGGCTGAAACTGGATACCAACGATCTCAATCCAACGGGTTGCCCCTTTGTGGTTTTCTCCAAAACCCGCGATCACGGCTGCCAGCAGAACCAGATCCAGTCCGTATAATATCCATACAAAACGCAGGACAAACGTGTAATCAATGAGCGATACCGCGATCATTGCACCTAATCCCAGGATCAGTCCCATGATCTGACGCGTTTGATTGTTGCCCTCCTTGGCACTTCCAATGACAAGGATGCCAAGGAATGTCAATGCTATCAGATAAATGACCAGTCTGAAATTGTAATTGCGAATGGAATAACGTTTTAACATGTATGCTTCAGATCCTTGATCGGAATATTCGCAAACAGGGCAGGCACAGTTCCGTTATTTGTCTCAGATTCCGTCTGCGTGATCTGGATATCCAGCCCCTCTGCGTCAATTTCCATATATTTTGAAATCACCTGTATAATATCATTTTTAATTGCTTCCATCACGTCCGGTGAGCAGTCGGCACGATCAGAAACCAAGAGAAGCTTCAGACGGTCTTTTGCAACATCACCGGAATTTTTCTTCTTAAAAAAATCCATGAATCCCATGTATGTATCCCCCTGTTATTTTTTAAATACACCGGCCAGTTTCGCGAAAAATCCTTCTTTTGCGTTCAGATCAAGAAAAGGAACCTCTTCTCCGATCAGTCGATGACAAATGTTCTGATAAGCTCTTCCTGCCAATGCAGAAGATCCTACCAAAGGCTCGCCCTGATTGGTTGAGATAACGATCTGCTCATCATCCGGAACAGCACCGATCAGGTCAATGGAAAGAATCTCACAGACATCATCGACAGACATCATATCCCCCCTCTTTACCATGTCCATACGCAGTCTGTTAACGATCAGATCGATCTTCCCGATCTCATTTGCCTCCAAAAGTCCAATGATGCGGTCTGCATCGCGGATCGCAGATACCTCCGGTGTTGTGACAACCAGCGCGCGGTCTGCGCCGGCGATCGCATTCTGAAAGCCCTGCTCAATTCCTGCCGGACAATCCAGTAGGATAAAATCAAACTCTTCACGCAGATCCTCGATCAGCTTCTTCATCTGTTCGGGATTCACAGATGTCTTATCTCTGGTCTGTGCGGAAGGAAGTAAGAACAGGTTCGGATACTTTTTATCCTTGATCAATGCCTGTTTGATCCTGCAATTTCCTTCTACCACGTCTACGAGATTATATACGATACGGTTTTCAAGACCCATAACTACGTCCAGATTACGAAGTCCGATATCAGTATCGATCAAAACTACTTTTTTATCCAGCTGTGCTAATCCGGTGCCGACATTCGCCGTAGTCGTTGTCTTTCCGACACCGCCTTTTCCTGATGTAATAACGATAACCTCACTCATGCTACATATCCTCCTAATTTTTGGTTACAAAATATTTTTCAACAAGCCGGATGAAATCGGCTCGATCAAAATCTGGTTCTGATAAACGGTTGCGATCTGAGGACCGGATGATCCGGTATCCGTCTTTGTCCTGCGACGGAAACCCTTCACCGGTTCTTTCTTATCTGCTGATCTGCCAATATGATCACCGATCTTGATCTGGACCGGATTCATATCCAGTGCCGCAACAAAGCAGCTGCTGTCGCCATCGGCTCCTGCATAGGCGATTCCTTTTAAAGCGCCCAGGATCACAATATTACCTTTGGCAATGACTTTTGCACCCGGGTTAACATCTCCCAGTACCACAAGACTTGTCTCAGATTCGATCTGCTGTCCGGAACGCAGCGTCCCCTTGTAAAACTGTCCGGTCTGCGGTGAATGAAGCTCTTCGTATTCACCGATGCGGCGTTTGAGCACTTCATCCATGAGCTCATCATGATCGATCACGCAGATGATGGTGACCGAAGTATTCTGCTGAATGACATCAAGGATCTCAAACTGCTCATTCTCACTTAAGGATCGTCCTTCAAAGGAGATAGCGATCTTTGCATCTTTAAAAAACTTTTCTGAATCAATAAACTTTTTCTTAATCTCGTCTAAAAGCTCTGAAAAAGGAAGCTTGTCGTCCAATATTAAATTGATTCCATTTTTTGAGCTTTTGATCATTACAGGCTGTGAATTCAATTGCAATTGCCTCTTTTCTTCAAATATTTTTTCTTTGATCAGTCGGTAAAGGAGTTGGAATTATTTCCAACATTTGCCGCGCTGCCGTTGATCAGCTCGTCCTCGTCCTTGATATGGAAATAATACTTCAGGATATTTGCGGAAACATCCGCTGCATTATGTGAAGTATATCCGTAAGCGATACGTGTCGCTATGGAGACTTTTGGATTGCGATACGGCGCATAGCCGACAAACAGCGCATGGTTTGGTCTGGTCTGTACCTGCTGGGCTGTTCCGGTCTTGCCGGCAACCTCGATCACCCCAAAGTCATCAAAGCATTCCAGATTCTCTACTACCATACGATTTCCTTTGTGGATGGCATTCCATGTAGAGAGCGAGATCTCCTTCATCTGATTCTTGACGGTTGGTGCATATGTTTCCAGCACATTACCTTCTGTGTCTGTCAGTTTGCTTAATAGTGTATAATCGTAAACCGTTCCCGAATTTGCAACGGCTGTTACGTAGCGGGATAAAGCGATCGTCGTATAGTTGTGATTACTCTGACCGATGGCTGCCGTGATCGGATAAGCATCTGCGATCTCGGGCTGACTCTCAACGGTTTCAATACCTGTTTTTTCACCCAGTCCATACATCTGTGCGTATTTCTGGATCGTTTTAATTCCTGCAGACTCTACATAAGTATCTCCCACCTGAGAAAATCTCCATCCGAGTTCGTAGAAAAAGTAGTTGCAGGAATCACCGAGTGCCTCGGAAACATTGATCTTCCCATGTACGCTTGGATAGATCCAGCATTTGGGTCCGTCCTCCACACGTTCAAATTTTCCTTTAGCCTGGATTTCTGTAGTTGCGGTAATCACACCCTCTGTCAGACCTGCTGTCGCAGTGACCATCTTAAATGTAGATCCGGGTGCTGTCTTCTGCTGGGTTGCATTATTATAAAACGGTAATGAAAGGTCACTCATCAGCGAGGCAAAATAAGCACTGTCTACCGTATTTGCAAGACGGTTATTGTCGTATCCGGGATACGTCACACAGGCTAGCAGCTCACCGTTCTGTACATTTGCAAGTACACAGGATCCCGTGCATGGATCCAACGCAAGCTGTGCCGGAGTGATCTCCAGGTTTTTGATCCGCTCCATCATAAAGGAAAACGGACTGAGCGTATGATCCTTTAATTCGGCGATCATCTCATCGTCGTAATCTAACACCTCCTGATCATAAAGGATCAGACAGATGTCTACACCATCGATCAGATTGTCGCGGATCATGTATTTGTAAATGCGTTTGGAGAAGCCGTCATCATTTTTCAGTTCTTCGAGAATATAATCCACCAGTACGCTGTAAAGCTCTTCCGAATCCGAATACTTGGAATCCGCAGGGAACTTTGTGATATCAAACCATTGGGCACTGATCACATGATACAGGTATTCCTGGAGACTGATCGTATCGTTTTTCCAGGCGATATAGCTTTCATCGTTCCAGTCGATCTTATCGGTAACAATGATCTCTTTGTCCATGAGCATGGAAACGATGTAGCTTACATACATCTGCATGTCCTCGGAAAGATATTCATATGCGGCCGGCTGACTTCCGGTGAGTTCTTTTTTTATGGATGAAAGCACCTGTTTTCTGCGGTCACAAAAAGCCTTGTATACTTTTGTTTCCGTATCGGAGGCATCATCCGCAGAAAAATGATCCATTTGAATGACATTATTATTAATCAGGGCATAGTAAACATCATCGATCGGAATTTTAATGTCGGACGCCCTGGTCGCCTCGTAGGTCTTTGCATTGATGATCTTTGAGTAAACAATTCCGGCTATCTCCTGTTCCAACAGATCATACACAGCCTTTTGAAGATCCATGTCAATAGAAAGGTATACATCGTTGCCGGCTACCGGTTCGGTGCGCTCGATCGTCTCAAGCTCCTTGCCCAGATTGTCCACATAAAGCTTTTCTTCGCCTTTTTTTCCTTTGAGTTCTGTGTCCATATACTGCTCGATACCTGATTTTCCAACGGTATCTGTTCTTGAATACTCTGAGTCCTCTTTGCCTCCGCCAAAGGAAATGTACTCTTCCTCATCGATCTGTCCGGTATAACCGATCAGATGTGCGAAATATTTGCTGTCATTGTACCGGCGGATCGTATCCTCCGTGACCTCTACACCCTGAAGCTCATCTGCATGCTCGCAGACATAAGCCACGGTTTTTTCACTGACATCGGATGCGATGGTTGCGGCAATGTATTTCTGATAGCTGTTCTGCCGCATTTTATAACGAATGATCGCAATGCGATAGGCATCCTTTTTTTCATATTCCGAAGAAATGTCAAAACAGCTGGTATTGTCACTGAAAAGATATTCCATGATCTGGTCCGGTGTTGCTGTGGCTGTGTCAAAGCCGAGCTTGTCATTATAACCAAGATCATCTGCATTCGACTCGCCAAAAATGTCCGCACGAAAGCGCTGTAGTTTTGAACCGCTGACAGCGAACTCATAGTTTCCGTCATCTGTAAGGACAATGGAAAAATCATTATCGATCACATCACCGTTTTCATCCATTGTGTGAAGGATCTGGGCGATATCTTCGTTGATGGAACGGTTCTTCACCTGTGTGGAGGATAATGTGCCATCACCGGAATAACTGCCGTTATCTTCGATCGTAATGCCGTAAGCAAGCTCGTTATAAGCCAGCAGCTTGCCGTTCCGGTCATAGATGTTTCCTCTGGTACTGTTTAACCTGCGTGTCTTGATCACGCGCATCAGGTAATCCGACTGGCTGTCTGCACCGTTAATGATCTGCAGCTGAAACAATCGCAGCAGAAGTACCGCGGCCATACATATAAATAAGATTGCCAGAAAAAGGATCCTTGATTTAAATAACTGATTAAAAAAATCTTTGATACTGCTAAACAAACTTTGCTGCACTCCTTTTTTCAATCTCTTCCAGCCGGTAATTGATCTTTAAGATGATGAAATAGAGAACGATCATCATGAGCAATGTGTACACCAGCTCCGGAAGGATCACATGGGACAGATAATAGAAAAACTCCAACCGGTTTCTGAAAAGAAACAGGAAAAAGTAGATCACAAAATTATAGACAAAATCACTTGCTGCGATGAGCACCATCGGAAGCTTGAAATCTTCCGGAAAGAAAAGCTTCCGGAAAAAACCGTTCAGATATCCGATGTACATAAAAAGCAGCGCATATCCGCCAAGGACCTGTGCATAAAAGATATCGATCAGTGCACCGCACAGAAAGCCGATATACATACCTTCCTTCTTTCCTCTCATAAAGCCGAAGGAAGCGGTCACGATAATGAGCAGATTCGGCGCAACCGTTAAAAATGAAATTGACTGAAACAGTGTTGTCTGAAGCAAAAAACAGACAAGCACAATGATGAATACTGTAATTTTTCGACGCATAACAGGCTTATTCTTCCTCCGCCGTCTCCGTGGTTGTTTTCAGATCTGTGATCACCAGAACATGCTTTACATGCTCAAAATCAACGACCGGTGTGATCAGGCCGGATTTTGTCAGATTGTTCGGATTTACATGGATCTCGCTGATATATCCGATCAGAAGGCCCTGGACATACTCGGAGCTGATGTAGGATGTGACAACCTGATCTCCGACTGCCACCTTGCCTTCTGTATCCTTTAAATTGGAAAACGTGATCATCTGTCGCTCATCCATCGTCTGCAGATCGCCCTTGACGATACAGTTGTCCGATGTGGACAGCACCATTCCGCTGACGCTGCTGGTATCATCGATGATACAGCGAACCTTGGAATAGTTGGGTCCCACCTCGGTAATGATACCGGCAAGACCGCGTCCCGTGATCACATTCATACCGACAGCCACGCCGTCCTTCTCACCCTTATCGATCAAAAATGTATCGAACCAGTTACCGGCATCCTTTCCGATCACACTGGCAGAAAGCTTATTGTATTCGGAATAACCGGTATCCAGCGCTAAAAGCTCCCGCAGATCCTCTGTATCGTACTGTTCGAGTTTTAAGGTGTTTAATTCATCTGTCAGCTCATCTACCTGCACCTTCAGCTGTTCGTTTTCTTTCATGACATCCTTCAGAGATGCAAGCTCGTAGGTCTTATCCGATATCCAGTTTCCTACCGTTGTAAGACCCTTCTGCATCGGGATAAACACATAACTGGCTGCAGTTCCAACAGGGCCTGCGGTCCAGCCAAGCACGAAGCTGCCAAGCATGACCAGAAAACAGACAAGGGTCAGTACAAGCAGGATGTATTTTGCGGGAATCGTATTGTTTTTACGTTTTACACGTGCCATTCTTACCTCTAAATCACTTCATTATTTATAGATCTTTGCTTTCAGTGTATAAGCAAGATGCTTAAATTTACTGTCACTGACGATCTTCACCAGTCCTCTTGCCACACACTCTTCGGGATCTTCGCAGGTGTTTACCTGAATACCGGTAATATTCGCGAATAATTGATCCAGCTTCGGGATCCGTGAGGATCCTCCGGTAATATAAATACCGGAATGAATGATGTCACGGGCAAGCTCCGGCGGCGTATGCTCCAGCGTCATCTTTATGGAATTGCAGATGTCATTCAGGTCTGACTGAATGGCTTCATAAACCTGTGCTGCTGTGATCTCAGTCTCGATGGGAAGTCCGCTCACCACATCCCGCCCAACGATCGCCATGGAAGCTTCGCTTCCGGGAAGCGCACTTCCTATGGACTCCTTTAACGCACAGGCAGTTTTCTTGCCGATCAGCAGGTTATTATTTTTACGGACATAAGAAATGATGGATTCGTCCAGCTGATTGCCTCCGAAATGAAGCAGGCTGCTCAAAACGAGTCCTCCCAGGGAGATCACAGAGATCTCTGTTGTATCTGCACCGATATCCACGATCATGACACCTGTTGGCTCATTGACATCCAGTCCAAGCCCTACAGCATCTGCGATCGGCTTTTCACAAACCTGAACGAGACGGGGTTTCACCTTGCTCTTGTAGAACATGTCAAAAAAGGCTTTTTTCTCAACCTCAGTGATATCTGTAGGTACAGCAACGATAAAGTCCGCTCCACGCATCTTTCCTTTTGAGTGCTTTTCCAAAAATGAAAAGATCATTGTCTGAAGAAAATTATACTCCGCAATGACACCGCCAACGACAGGAAATGACACCTGGATGGACTCCGGAGCCTTCTCATACATTGCATAGGCAGCATCACCATACGCATAAAGCTGATTTTTATTGACGATCGCAACGGTATTTTTCTCATTTAAGATCTTTCCGCTGGACTTGCAGAATACCTTCAGGTTATTTGTTCCTAAGTCTATTCCATATACATTGCTGCTCATATTGTTCCTCTCCTAAACTATAATCTGTCTGTTTTCCCGAAAACTGTAATACCTGTTATCGCCGATGATGATATGATCTGAAAGATTCAGATCCATCAGCTCACCGCATGTCTTCATACGCTGTGTCATGGCATAATCCTCTCTGCTGGGGGTTGGATCGCCGCTGGGATGATTGTGGAGCAGAATAAAATAAACTGCTTTTTTTTCGATCAACCGGACAAATATGTCCCGCGGAGAACCCATAACGCTGCTCACGGTACCCGTAGCGATCAGTGTATCGCCGATCAGGTTGCATTTTGCATCGAACATGCTGACAAGCAGCTGTTCGGTGTGTTCATGACGCAGGCGCTCCATATAATAGGATGCCACGGATGAAGCATCTGAAAGTCTGATCCGCTCTTTTCGATCTGTGCGGGCGATCCTTTTCGAGAGCTCCGCCACACATTTCAGCTGGATCGCTTTTACTTTTCCGATTCCCGGAAAACACATCAGATCCTCAACAGACATGTGATAAAGGTTTAACAGGTTTTTGTCATCTGCGCGTAAAACACTCTGTGCAAGGGCAACCACATTCATTTCGCGATTGCCGCTTTTTAAGATCACAGCTAACAACTCTGCATCTGACAATGCCTGCGGACCATGCTGCAGGCATTTTTCGTACGGACGTTCCGATATCGGAAGTTCCTTTGCTGTAATATGTTGTGTCATTTGACCTCTTTTCCGCTCTCTCCTCAAAGCGCCAAAAACACATACCATCTTGTTATTTTAACACATCAGATCCTTATTAACAAGGTTACGAGTATAAAGTTTTTGTAAAGACATGAGAATTCCAAATTTTGCATGATGCCAGGTCAGTCCACCCTGAAAGTATACGTTGTAAGGCTCACGCAAAGGGCCGTCAGCAGAAAGTTCGATAGAAGAACCCTGCACAAAGGCTCCTGCGGCCATGATGACCTTGCTGTCATAACCCGGCATATCCCAGGGCTCCGGTGTCACATAGCTGTCCACAGGTGCTCCGGCCTGAATCCCTTCACAAAATGCACAGAGACGCTCCGGTGTTTCCAGGGCGATCGCCTGAATGATGTCATGACGGGACTCTTTGCCATCCGGAAGAACTGTAAATCCAATCCGTTCGTATAGATTGGCTGCAAAGATCGCACCTTTTAATGCGCCGCTGACAACCAGCGGTGCCTGGAACAGACCCTGGTAAAAGGACTGGATCACACCAAGGGATGCTCCGACCTCTTTTCCAAGACCCGGGGAGGTCAGACGGTATGCAGCATTTTCCACGCATTGTTTCGTTCCTGCAATATATCCGCCGATGGGGGCAAGTCCGCCACCGGGATTTTTGATCAGGGAACCCACAACCATATCGGCACCCACATCACTGGGCTCGATGGTCTCAACAAATTCGCCATAACAGTTATCCACCATACAGATCACATCCGGTTTGATGCTCTTGATAAATGCGATCAGTTCGCCGATCTCTGCTACAGATAATGTCTTGCGCATCAGATAACCCTTCGAGCGCTGGATGGTGACAAGCTTTGTCTTCTCATTGATCGCAGCACGGATCCCGTCATAGTCAAAGCCTCCCTCCGGTAAAAATTCCACCTGACGGTAGGTAACGCCGTATTCTGCCAGCGAACCGACGGACGGGCGGATGCCGATCACTTCCTCAAGGGTGTCATAGGGCTTACCCACAGGAGAAAGAAGTTCATCACCAGGGCGCAGATTTGACATGAGCGCCAGCGCAAGGGCATGCGTACCACAGGTGATCTGCGGACGCACAAGTGCCGCTTCCGTATGAAATACATCTGCATAAACCTGTTCTAAGGTATCCCGTCCCAGATCATTGTAGCCGTATCCGCTGGAAGCGTTAAAACACTCTGCACTGACACGGTTTTTCTGCATCGCACGGATCACCTTCAGCTGATTGTACTCTGCTACCGCATCAATGTCAGAAAAACGCCCTTCCAATTCCTTTGCGATCTTCTCTCCAAACAAAAACACGGACGGCTCAATGCCCATCTGTGTATATATTTCTGTTAAATCAATGTTTCCTGCCATTACTTTAGTCCTCGTTTCTCTATTTCTTCTAACATGTATGTTAAGATTTTTTCTTCATCGTAGTCAAAGTCAGATTTATCCACCCAGATCACGTCCCGCTCCCGTCGAAACCAGGTGAGCTGACGTTTTGCAAAATGTCTGGTGTCACGCTTAATGGTATAAACCGCTTCCTCCAGAGTACACGCTCCGTCCAGATATGCCAGCAGCTCCTTGTAGCCCAAGCCCTGCATGGAAACCATATCTTTTGTATAGCCCATTTCTTTTAGTTGTTTCACTTCCTCCAAAAGTCCCTGTTCCATCATCTGATCCACACGGGCATCAATACGGGCATACAGATGTTCGCGTTGATCGGTCAGCACAAAGTAGGCAAAACCATAGGGCGATGACTTTGCGCGTTCCGCTTCGTTATGTGCAGAGATCTGTGTGCCGGTCTTCTCATAAAACTCCAGCGCCCGGATCACACGTTTGATATTGTTTGCATGGATCTCCTCGGCAGCCTTCGGGTCTACCGCGCGAAGCATCTCATGCAGCACCCGGGCCCCCTGTTCGGCAGCCAGCTTTTCATATGTTTCCCGCAGCGCAGTGTCTGCGTCTTCTGTGGTAAAATCAATATCATAAAGCAGCGCCTGTATGTAAAAACCGGTACCGCCTACCACAAGCGGGAGTTTCCCCTGCGCCCACAGTGCTTCCATCGCAGCTTTTGCATCCTGCTGAAACTGTACCACATGAAATTCTTCGTCCGGTTCGTACACATCCACAAGGGCATGCGGGATCCCCTGCATCTCCTCCGGCATGATCTTTGCAGATCCGATATCCATATGCTTGTAAACCTGCATGGAATCGGCTGAGATGATACCCGTATCCAATGCTTTTGCCAATGCGATGGACAGCGCTGTTTTTCCAACAGCTGTAGGCCCGGTCAGTATGACAACATTTTTTTTACTCATAGTTACACGATCCTCTTGAATTTCTTTTCGATTTCATATCTGCTCATGGAGATCATCGTAGGTCTGCCATGGGGACAGTGATACGGATTGTCCAGCGTTAACAGCTCTTTGATCAACTCTTCGATCTCCCCGCGGCTGATCCGCTGATTTCCTTTGATGGCAGCCTTGCATGAAGCGGTAGCAACCTTATTCCAGATCATTTCAGTTGTTGCCCGGCCACTTCCGGTTTCTGTCACCATATCATCCAAAAGCTCAAGGAACAATTGCTTTGCATCCAGGTGATACAGATTGTCAGGCACCGCCACGATGGCATATTCCCGGCCTCCGAATTCATTGATCTCAAAGCCGATGTTTTTCAATTCCTCTATATTCTCGTTTAATGCATTCTGCTCCTGCATCGACAGACTTAATATGATTGGAGGACTCACCTGCTGGGAAGTATAATCACGTGTGGCAAAGGTCTTCATATTCCGCTCAAACAGCACCTTCTCATGAGCCGCATGCTGATCGATGATGTACAGCTTATCATCAACCTCCGTGAGCCAGTAGGTATCAAACAGCTGGCCGATGATCCTGATATTGGATTTTTTTGCCTCTTCGATAAAATTTGTCTGATACCCGTTTTCCTCGCGGAACACGTCAGTCATTTCCAATTGCCTGCTTTGAGGCTGTTCCGGTTTTGGTTGCTCCGGTTTTGGTTGCTCGTTTTGAGGCTGTTCCCGCTCCGGCTGTTCCGGCATCGCCTTCTGAATCGGCCGGGGTGCATATTTTAACTCATAAGGGCTGTCTTCACGAACTGCACGTCGTACCTGCTCTTTGAATGCAGTTTTCTTTTCTGCCGGCAACGGTTCCTTTGGTTGCGATGGTACCTGAGACGGGGGCTGTGCATTTCTCTGATCTGACAGCCGTCTGTGTTCAAAGGGCTGCGGCGGAAGTTCTTTTGACAGAGGTTTCACTGCTTTTTTTTGCACCGGCTCGTCGACGCCTGCCGTTACATCCGGGATCAGATCGCGCCCCTGAAGGGTGTCTCGCAGCATCTCCAAAAGATGCGCGTAAAGTAACTCACCGTTGGAAAAACGAACCTCCATTTTTGTGGGATGAACGTTCACATCCAATAGTTCCTCGTCCATTGTGATATACAGCACCGTAAAGGGATACTGGCGGTTCATCAGATACGGCTTGTAAGCCTCCTCAATGGCCTTTGCAACCACGTTGCTCTTCATATATCTTCCGTTGATGTAGTAATTCTCAAAGTTGCGGTTCCCTCTGGAGATCAACGGTTTTCCGATAAAACCGGATACATGGATCCCGTCTTTTTCCTTGTCAATGGGAAGCAGGTTCGCAGCGATCTCTTTGCCGTAAATATGGTAGATGATATCCTTGCGGTTACAATTGCCGGATGTATGCAGCTTCGGCTGATTGTTTACGATCAGCTGAAATGAGATCTCCGGATGGGAAAGCGCAAGCCTTTCCATGATCGTTGCAACATATCCCCCCTCCGTCTGTGCAGATTTCAAAAATTTGCGTCGTACCGGTGTATTGAAAAACAGATTCCTTACAAGGAACGTCGTTCCCTCCGGGGCACCGATCTCTTCGAATGACTTCTCTTTTGATCCCTCGATCACGTAACGGACACCGGTCAAAGCTCCGCGGGGTCTTGTGATCAGTTCTACCTGGGAAACGGCACTGATGCTTGCCAGCGCTTCACCCCGGAAGCCAAGCGACCGGACGCAGAGCAGATCCTCCATGGAGCGGATCTTGCTGGTGGAATGTCGTAGAAATGCCAGACGGACCTGCTCCTTATCAATCCCGCAGCCATTATCCGTGATGCGCAGAAACGTGGTGCCGCCTTCTTTGATCTCTACCGTAATATAGGTTGCTTTGGCGTCAATGGCATTTTCCACCAGTTCTTTCACCACTGAGGAAGGCCGTTCCACCACCTCTCCCGCAGCGATCTTTTCAATTGTTGCTTCATCAAGTAATTGGATATCCGGCATAAATGATCTCCTTTGTGTTCATACAGACAATATCAATCTGTTGTCTGCTACCAGCGGTTTTTTAATTTTCCCTGCAGCTCATACAATTTATTGAGTGCCTCTATGGGTGTATAGTTTCCAAGATCCAGTTCCTTCAGCTCATTTAAGATGTCATCATCATCCACCGTGTCGAACAGAGAGATCTGATTCTGATCCACTTCGTCCAGTTTTTTTACCTTCTGATGCTGATGGGAGCGTTTATCCGGAGCGAGGCTTTCCACACCGCAGGTGATATTATTGTCGATCAGCTCCTGACAGATCTCTTTTGCACGGCTGATCACGGAATCCGGAACGCCGGCCAGCTTCGCCACCTGGATACCGTAGCTTCGGTCTGCACCGCCTTTGACGATCTTTCGCAGGAAAACGATATCGTCACCCTTTTCTTTTACGGCAATACAGTAATTATTGACATTATCCAGCTTGCCTTCCAGCTCTGTCAGTTCGTGATAGTGTGTTGCAAACAATGTCTTTGCACCCAAAAGCTTCGGATTGCTGATATGTTCAACGACAGCCCATGCGATGGACAGTCCGTCAAAGGTGGAGGTTCCACGTCCGATCTCATCAAGGATGAGCAGACTGTTTGCAGTCGCGTTGCGCAGGATGTTGGCCACTTCATTCATTTCCACCATAAACGTACTCTGTCCGCTGGCAAGATCATCACTCGCACCGACACGCGTAAAAATGCGGTCAACGAGCCCTATCTTTGCCTGGGCAGCCGGAACAAAGCTTCCGATCTGCGCCATGAGAACGATCAGCGCAGTCTGACGCATATAGGTTGATTTACCTGCCATGTTCGGACCGGTAATAATGGAAATACGGTGCTTTCCATTGTCCAGATAGGTATCATTTGGAATGAACATATCATTCGTGATCATTTTTTCCACAACCGGATGTCTTCCGTCACGAATATCGATCAAACCGTTTTCATTCAGCTTCGGACGGCAGTAATGATTACTGTCTGCAACCTTTGCCAGCGACAGCAGTACATCCAGACCGGCCACGGCTTTTGCAGTTTTCTGAATCCTTGCCACCTCTCCGGTGATCTTTTCACGCAGCTGACGGAACAGCTCATACTCCAGCTGTACCAGCTTGTCCTCTGCACCGAGGATCGTTTCCTCCAGCTCCTTCAATTCCGGAGTAATGTATCGTTCTGCATTGGTGAGCGTCTGTTTTCTTGTATAGTAATCCGGTACCAGATCCTTATAGGAGTTTGTGACTTCCAGATAGTACCCGAACACCTTGTTATATTTGATGCGAAGGTTTTTAATACCGGTTTTTTCCCGCTCTGCGCTCTCAATCTGAGCAAGCCAGCTCTTTCCTTCTGTTTTCGCCTTGCGGAGTTTGTCTACCTCCTCAAAGTAACCATCTTTGATGATACCTCCGTCATGAACAGCGATCGGAGGATCATCGATCACAGCCGCATCAATCCACTGAAAGATATCTTCCAGAGGATCCATCTCATCAAAGAGCTTTTTTAATGCATCTGACTGAAATTCCGAAAGCACCATACGGATCGCCGGCAGCATCTGCAGCGAATTCCGGAATGCGATCAGATCTCTGGGATTAGCAGTCTGATAGCTGATCCGGGTGATCAACCGCTCCAGATCATACACCGGACCCAGATACTCGCTCATCTCCTCACGGCTCATCAGGTTACCGTTCAGTTCATCGATGGCATCATAGCGGGCTTCAATATCACTTTTATTGATCAGCGGCTGCTCCACATAAGAGCGCAAAAGT
>JAQYOU010000166.1 GCA_028727105.1 bacterium | reverse complement strand
GATCAACTCCAGCCAGCGCATCCGTGAGGCGGAGGATCATTTGTTTTTCAATGAACTGCTGAAGCGCCTGCAGCGTGGACAACAGCAGGTTTATCTTGTTGCGGCGAAAAATTCTGCATTGGAAAAAATCAAAGAAATTTTACTGGACCGGTATGAAAAGCTGAAGATTGTCGGAGAATATAGTATCGAAGCATATCCGGATGATCTGGATCGCATGATCAACGAGATCAACAGTGCAGCGCCGGATGTGATCATATCCGTGATGCCGACGCCCCAGCAGGAGGAATTTCTGGTGACAAACCGTGGAAAGCTTTTAGCGAAGCTTTGGTACGGGTTGGGGGAGAACTATGGGCTGCTGATGGAAAAGAAGGGCTTTGGCTGGCGCATGAAACGTCTGATCCATTTGGGCAGATTCAAAATGCATGTCAATCAGTACGAAGAAAGGGAAGAGAAATAAGACGTGGCACGTGTTCATAAAAAGAAAAAAGAAGTCATACGCGATTATATACTGCTGACCGCCGGGACCGGACTGATCGCACTTTCCGTGCAGGCAGTTTTTGATCCCATGGGAATGGTTACCGGTGGCTTCACCGGTATCGGAATTCTCTTAAAGCGGGCAACGATGGGGCTCATCCCAGGAGGTATCCCGCTGTGGTTTACGAATATCGCATTAAACCTTCCTGCATTTGTGGCGGCATGGTTTTTGATGGGTAAGGTATTCGTAAAGCGTACGGCCATCGCGGCAGGATTACTCTCTGTCTGGCTGGCTATCATCCCGGTCATGGATCTGGCAAAGGGTGATTATCTTCTGGCTGCCATTTACGGCGGACTGATCAGCGGAGCGGGCATTGCCATGGTATTCCGAACGGGAAATGCCACCGGAGGCACGGATCTTCTGGCGTCATTATTGCATCGCAGATTTCGCAATTATTCGGTCGCGCAGATCCTGTTAGTATTGGATGGAGCAGTCATTCTGGCGGGCTATTACATGGTCGGTGCGCGTCCCGCGCTGTATGCGATCCTGACGGTGGCGATCGTGACTAAGGTATCCGATGCCATTCTGGATGGACTGAATTATTCAAAGATGATCTTTGTGGTGTCAGACAAGTCCTCAGAGATCGCGGAGCATATCCTTTATGAGATGGATCGCGGCTGTACAGCCATTCCTGCGCAGGGCATGTATTCCGATGAGATGCGCAAAATGTTGTTTTGTGTCGTTGGAAAAAAAGAGGTTTTAGACTTCAAGGATTGTGTCAAAGAGCTGGATCCGCATGCATTTGTAATTGTGACGGATGCCAGCGAAGTATTGGGCGAAGGTTTTTTAGAATATTAGCATAAAAAATATGGCTTTTCCTCTTTCCTTTTTTGCAGTTTTGCATTAAAATGAGAAATACAAAGGCTGCTTCGCTTTTTTTTCGTCAAAATTCGTTTGTGAAAAGTGCATAGTAGGCAGTACTGCATGGGGGAAGACAGGAGGAGTCACTATGATTTCAAATCAGATCTTGCAAAATACAATTGATGGATTGAAAGGGATTACAAGAAACGATCTGTGTGTGATCGACACAGAGGGGACGGTGCTCGCATCGACATTTCCGGAGGCGGATAATTATACGGACGCGGCACAGGCGTTTGTGGAGTCACCGGCGGATTCACAGGTCGTACAGGGCTGTCAGTTTTTTAAAGTATTTGATGAGCATCAGTTAGAGTACGTACTGCTTGCTTATGGGGAGACAGATGACGCCTATATGATCGGAAAGATCGCCACCTTCCAGATCCAGAATCTTCTGGTGGCATACAAGGAGCGTTTTGACAAGGATAATTTTATCAAAAATCTGCTTTTGGACAATCTGCTTTTGGTTGACATTTACAATCGTGCCAAAAAGCTGCATATTGACATTGACGTGCCCCGTGCGGTATTTATTGTAGAGACGAACCGCGAGAAGGACGGCAATGAGCTGGAAAAGGTTCGCAGTCTGTTCCATGGAAAAAGTCATGATTTTGTGACGGCAGTGGACGAAAAGAACATCATCGTCGTACATGAGCTGGTGGATGGAGAAGGCTACGATGATCTTTACAAGACAGCAGAGGTCATCCGGTCCCTGTTCGGCGGTGCCGGCAATCAGGAGGTACATATTGCCTTCGGTTCCATCGTAAAAGAGATCAAGGAGGTTTCACGATCCTACAAAGAGGCGCGTATGGCACTGGATGTAGGAAAGATCTTCTTTGAGGATAAAGATATTATCGCTTATGCAACACTCGGCATTGGGCGTCTGATCTATCAGCTGCCAATCCCGTTGTGCAAGATGTTCATCAAGGAGATCTTCGGCGGCAGGTCACCGGATGATTTCGATGAGGAAACCCTGATGACCATCAATAAATTTTTCGAGAACAACCTGAATGTATCAGAGACGTCCCGTCAGCTGTACATTCACCGTAATACACTGGTTTATCGTCTGGATAAACTGCAAAAAAGTACCGGTCTTGACCTTCGTATCTTCGAAGACGCCATTACCTTTAAGATCGCGTTAATGGTTGTCCAGTATATGAAGTATATGGAGACGATGGATTATTGAGCGACTGGTAAGGAGGCTTTATGATTCAGCTTGAGCATGTAAGTAAGTCCTTTTCGGAGGGCATACCTGCATTGAATGATGTATCGCTGCATATTTCAGAAGGAGAGTTTGTGTTTGTGGTAGGAGACAGCGGCTCCGGAAAATCCACACTCATTAAGTTGTTATTAAAAGAACTGGAACCCACCTCCGGAAATATTACGATCAACGATATCAACATACGGAAGCTCCCCCACAGGAAGGTTCCGTATTTCCGCAGAAATATCGGATGCGTGTTTCAGGATTTCCGCCTGTTAAAGGATCGGAATGTCTATGATAACGTAGCATTCGCACAGCGTGTGGTTGGAGCATCCAACCGCAGCATCCGCCAGAAGGTTCCCATGATGCTTTCCATGGTGGGGCTGGCGGCAAAATACCGTTCCTTCCCGAAACAGCTTTCGGGTGGCGAACAGCAGCGTGTGGCGATCGCCCGTGCGCTGGTAAATAATCCCAGGATCCTTTTGGCAGATGAGCCGACAGGAAATCTGGATAACAACAATGCGTGGGAGATCATGAATCTGTTAGAGATGATCAATTCACGTGGGACAACAGTTGTCGTTGTTACGCATAATATGGAAATCGTGCATGCAATGGGCAAGCGTGTCATTACGATCCAGAAAGGAAACGTGATCTCAGATTCTCTGAATGACGTTATGGGTGGTGATGGCGATGAGGATTAGTACATTTTTTTATTCGATCAAACAGGGTGTCAAAAGCATCTGGAGAAACAAGATGTTTTCCCTTGCTTCCATCGCAACGATGGCGGCATGTATCTTTTTGTTCGGACTGTTCTTTGCCATCGTGACCAACTTCCAGTCCATGGTAAAGGCAGCGGAGGAAGGTGTGGCAGTGACCGTCCTTTTTGATGATGATATCACGCCGCAGGAGATCGCAGAGATCGGTGACCGCATCAAGGACCGGCCGGAAGTATCAGCCTATAACTTTAAGTCTGCGGATGATGCGTGGGCAGAATTTTCGCAGATCTATTTTGAGGGAAACGAAGAGCTGGCAGAGGGCTTTGGCGATGATAATCCGCTGCAGAAGTCTGAGAGCTATGAGATCTATCTGAATGATGTATCCATGCAGGAAACGCTTGTTACGTACCTGGAAAATCTGGATGGTGTGCGGGAGGTGCGCCGTTCGGAGATTGTGGCGAATACATTGTCAGATTTTAACCGCCTGATCGGATATGTGTCAGCAGGCATTATTCTGATCCTTCTATGCGTTGCAGTCTTTTTGATCAGCAACACAGTTACGGTGGGTATTGCGGTCCGCAAGGAAGAGATCGGTATCATGAAGCTGATCGGAGCCACAGACTTTTTCGTTCGCGCGCCCTTCGTGGTGGAAGGAATCCTGATCGGTCTGATCGGTTCTGCGTTGCCGCTGGCATTGCTTTATGTGATGTACAGCCGCCTGATCGTATATATTATGGAGAAATTTAATTTCCTGAGCAGCCTTCTGAACTTCCTTCCGGTGAATACGGTGTTCCGTACACTGACACCGGTTGCATTGGCTCTTGGGGTGGGAATCGGATTCCTTGGCAGCTTCACAACGATCCGTAAGCACTTGAAGGTTTAGGGATATATTTTAGTAGGATAACACGAAGTATGGAAGAAAAGGATGAACAGATCTTACAGACTGCGGATGCCCTTCGAGAGGACATCCGCAGAGCTGAAAAAGAGCAGAGAAAAATATTCGGCAAGGGGATCGCGCTTGGAGCACTGATGACGTTAGCGCTCTGTCTCCTTGTGTTTTTTGTTATTCCGGTTGTGCAGATCAAGCGTGCGGAAAACAATCTTCAGCAGGCGTCAGAACAGAATGATGAGCTGCTCTCACCGGCAGTGGAAAGCAAGCTTGAACGTCTGGCAGCAGCGATTGACACTTATTATTATGAGGATGTGGATGAGGAAGATCTTATTCAGGGCCTGTATAAAGGCCTTTTGGAGGGCACCGGCGATACATACTCCGGCTACTATACACCGGAGGAGTATGAAAGCCTGATGATCTCGGCAAAATCTTCCCTCAGTGGAATCGGTGCGGTACTCCAGCAGGATCCGGATACCATGCAGGTGACAGTTGTGCATGTTTATGAGGGCAGCCCGGCGGAAAAAGCCGGTATTCTGGCTGGAGATTCCATTGTCCAGGTGGGTGATATCCGTTCCAATACGATGGAGCTGACAAAGCTGGTGACGTATATCCGCGGTGACAAAGGGACAAAGGTCCATCTGAAGATCTATCGCAAAGGTGAGACCGGCTATAAAGAGTTTGACATTACAAGAGACATCGTGGATGTTCCTACGGTAAGCGGCCAGATGCTGGAAAACGGCATCGGCTATATTATGATCGTGGAATTTGGCGATAAGACAGCGGAGGAATTTGCAGATACCGTAGATGATCTGACGGAACAGGGCATGACGTCCATGATCGTGGATCTGCGGGATAACCCGGGCGGAATGGTGGATTCTGTCACAAAGATCCTGGATCAGATCCTTCCGGAGGGTGTGACGGTCTGGACCGAAGACAAGAACGGGCAGAAAAAGGAGTACACCTCGGACGCTGCGAGCATGGATCTGCCCATGGCAGTGCTCATCAACGAAAACAGTGCCAGCAGCTCAGAGATCTTTGCAGGCGCGATCCGCGACTATGAGTATGGTACGCTGATCGGTACAAAGACCTTTGGAAAAGGAATTGTGCAGACGATCCGTCAGCTGGCTGATGGCAGCGCGATCAAGCTGACGACAGCGAAGTACTTCACGCCAAACGGAGAAAACATCCACGGCGAAGGCATTAAACCTGATATCAAGCTGGAATACGAATATCTGGATCCGGATGGAGAGCAGTATGATATGAAGTATGATAACCAGATCCAAAAAGCGATCGAGGTATTATCAAAATAAAAACCAGGTCGTAAGCACTTGCTGCTGAGACCGCGAAAATATGATTCAGAAAGAGGGTGACATTTGTGGTAGAATTAGACCAGTACCGTTTTTTATTAAATACGTGGAAAGAACCACTGATGGAAGTGAGGGATGCACTTTGACCTGGCTAACAAGTCAAAGCGTATCGAAGAATTAGAGCGGGAGATGGAGGCACCGGACTTTTGGAACAATGCCGAGGTATCCCAACAGAAAATGAAGACATTAAAAAGTCTCAAGGATGATATCGAAACCTATCATAACCTGGAGACCCATTACGACGACATTGAGACGCTCATCATGATGGCAGAGGAGGAAAACGATGCTTCTCTCATACCTGAGATCGAGGAAGCGGTGGCAACCTACGAAAAAACCTATGATGCGATCCGGATCAAGACGCTATTATCAGGTGAATTTGACGCGGATGCGGCCATCGTGTCCCTGAACGCAGGCGCAGGCGGAACCGAGTCCTGTGACTGGGCATCCATGCTCTACCGCATGTATACCAGATGGGCAAATGATAAGGGATTTTCCGTGGATGTGCTGGATTTTCATGAGGGAGATGAGGCCGGTATCAAGTCTGTGACCTTCCAGGTGAACGGAGAAAACGCCTACGGATATCTGAAATCCGAGAAGGGTGTGCACCGTCTGGTGCGCATCTCGCCGTTTAACGCGGCGGGCAAACGCCAGACATCCTTTGTATCCTGTGATGTCATGCCGGATATCGAGGAGGATATTGATATTGAGATAAAGGATGAAGAAATCCGTATCGATACCTACCGCTCCAGCGGAGCCGGCGGACAGCACATCAATAAAACCTCATCGGCGATCCGTATCACGCATTTCCCGACGGGTATTGTTGTGACCTGCCAGAATGAGCGTTCCCAGCACATGAACAAGGATAAAGCCATGCAGATGTTAAAGGCGAAGCTGCTTTTGCTCCGTCAGCAGGAAAATGAGGAAAAAAATGCTGAGATCCGCGGAGAAGTGACAGAGATCGGCTGGGGCAACCAGATCCGTTCCTATGTCATGCAGCCTTACACGATGGTCAAGGACCGCCGTACCGGCTACGAGACCGGAAATGTGGATGCGGTGTTAGACGGTGATCTGGATCCGTTTATTAACGCATACTTAAAATGGCTGTCACAAGGCGGCGCTGTGGTTGGCGATGACGAGTAGCAGTATTGATACGTATTCTGTGACGCAGGACGAAGAAAGTCTTGCGTCATTTGCATTCTTGTGGTATTATCTTTCAGATGAATACAAATGTATTTGCGGGACAAACACAGGAGTGTAACATGAAAGAAAAGACAAACTACTATGTATTGAAGGAGAAAGCGGTCCCAGACGTGCTGCTTCGCGTGGTGGAGGCAAAACGATTGCTGGAATCCGGAAGAGTGGCATCGGTGCAGGAGGCAACGGAACGTGTGGACATCAGCCGTAGCTCTTTTTATAAGTACAAGGAAGATATCTTCCCTTTTCATGACAATGCCAAAGGACGGACGATTACGATGGTCATACAGCTGGATGATGAGCCGGGGCTGTTGTCTGCAATCTTAAAAACGATCGCGGACTCGCATGCCAATATCCTGACGATCCATCAAAGTATTCCGGTCAATGGCATTGCATCCCTGACGCTGAGCGTGGATATATTGCCTGATTCATCAGATGCGAATCGCATGATGGAGCAGATTGAACAGCAGGACGGGGTACATTATTTAAAAATACTAGCGAGGGAGTAAGAGGCAAATGGTAAAAGTAGCAGTTATGGGATACGGAACAATCGGTTCCGGAGTCGTTGAGATCTTAGAGAAAAACGCAGCGCGCATCAAGAAAACATCCGGAGAGGATCTGGAAGTAAAATATGTGCTGGATTTAAGGGAATTTGAAGGCGATCCGATCCAGAGCAAGATCGTGCATGACTATCAGATCATCGCAGAGGATCCGGAGATCCGTGTAGTAGTAGAAACAATGGGTGGCGTAGAGCCTGCATACACCTTTGTAAAGGCAATGCTTGAAGCAGGAAAGCACGTGACTACCTCCAACAAGGCGTTGGTGGCAGACAAAGGAGCGGAACTGATCGCCCTTGCAGCAGAAAAGAATGTAAACTTCCTGTTCGAAGCAAGTGTAGGAGGCGGTATTCCGATCATCCGACCGCTCATGAGCTCCATCACCGGAGATGAGATCGTGGAGATCAGCGGTATCGTAAACGGAACGACAAACTATATGCTGACCAAGATGACAAACGAGGGTCTTCCCTTTGATGAAGTGCTGAAGGAGGCACAGGCAAAGGGTTATGCAGAGAAGGATCCTACCGCTGACGTGGAGGGCTATGACGCATGCCGCAAGATCGCGATCCTGACATCGTTGGTCTGCGGGCAGCAGGTCAACTATCAGGATATTCATACAGAGGGTATCACAAAGATCACCCCTACCGACATCATGTATGCAAAAGAAATGGGACGTGCCATCAAGCTGCTGGCTATGAGCCGCCAGACAAAGGATGGTTATGTGGCAATGGTAGCACCGTTCCTCATCCCGACATCTCATCCGTTATATAACGTCAATGACGTATTCAATGCGATCTTTGTCAAGGGAAATATGCTGGGCGATTCCATGTTTTACGGCAGCGGAGCCGGAAAGCTTCCCACCGCCAGCGCGGTTGTCGGCGATATCGTGGACATGGTGAAGCACATGAACACACACATCGTATTAAACTGGGATGCCGAGCCTGTACAGCTCGCCGACTACAAGACGAACGAGACCCGCTTCTTCGTCCGTACGAAGGCATCTAAGGAAGAAATCTCCAATACCTTCGGCAGCGTAGAATTCGTCGATATCGAGGAACTCGCCGATGAGATCGGTTTCGTGACTGAGACTATGTCAGAGACCGCCTACGAAGAAAAGGCAGCGAAGCTGTCAAGCGTGCTGCAGATGATACGGTTTAACTAAATCAGGTTTAATTTTTGATAAAAAACTGCTATACTGATCGAAAAGAGGTTGGTATAGCAGTTTTTTTGGAGATGTATTATGGCAAAAACAGTATGCAGCGGAGCTGATCGCAAAGGGCATTTACATGGAGCGCATTCAAAAGTACGGGTTCGCATTTAAGGGAAAGCATGTGCTGATCGGGTGAAAAAGTAACCAACAGCATGAAACCGGAAAAGAAAGTAAAAAATACGAGTAAATCGGTTAGTAAAATAATAGAGGATGAACAAGAAGAGTTTTGATAGGTTCAAAAAGAGAATGCAAAAACAGACAACAATAGAAGTTCAACTGTATATGGTTGGTATCTGCCTTTTGTTGGCAGCGCCGTTCATCTTGATCGTATACCGCTATCTGCGCATCAGGCTTCCGATTCTGGCGATACCCTGTCTGCTGCGTACCTTCACGGGATATTACTGCCCGGGATGCGGCGGCACGCGTGCAGTCTATGCGCTGCTGCATTTGCAGCTGTGGCGCTCTTTCTGCTACCATCCGATGGTGCCTTACGTGGCAGCAGTTTATGTCTGGTTCATGGTCAGCCAGACAATCGAAAAAATAAGCCATCACAAGCTACGCATCGGAATGAAATGGAATCCCGTCTGGCTGTGGATTGCGCTTGTGATCCTGCTGGTCAATGTGCTTGTCAAAGACGGAGCCCTGTTTTTCTTTCATATTGATCTTATGGAGATGATCTGACGAACTGAATAAAAACAAATCCAAAAATGAAAAAGGCGGGGAAGTTTCCCTGCCTTTCAATTAGCATTTCTTACATATATTCCTGCGCCGCCTCACTGAATTCCACCTTCACGTCAAATTCCTGCCTCTGATCCAGATAAACATTCGTAAATGACTGGGTCATGTAAGGCGTAATCCAGAGAAGGCCGATGCCCATGGTCAGCGCGCCAAGGAGCATCCATCCGATAAAGCTGAGTTCCATGAGAACCAGCCGCCATTTTGCTCCGCGTGTCAATGAAATGCTTTGGCGGAATGCATCCCGGGTGTCGATGTCCGGATCTTCTGCATAGATCCAGAATACAAAATACAAAGGAAGCGTGATCAGAAAGCCGACAAACATACCGGCGAGGGACAGGACTCCGGAAATAACCGCAAAAGTCGCTGTCTGCATGGTTCCGGGCGCTGTCAGATCAAACACAAAGGATGGGATCATCGGGATCCACGCAATCAGCGTGATCAGAAAACCGCCGATCAGAATACGATCCGGGCGGTTTTTTAACACCCAGAACATATCGGTAACCTGCGTCTGCTGTCCCCGTGCGATACCCAGATGAATGCGCTTCACACCGCAGTTCAGTAACAGCTCGATCAGCGAAATGATAAAATAGGCGAGATAATAAAGTACCGCCTGCATAGGGATCGTGGTTCTGTCACTGCATAAATAGTTGAAGGGCAGCAAAAACAGTGACGGGATAAGGGATGCGAGAAGCATGGCCATCATAGGCACCTGATACCGCCCCAGCAGCATCTGCCTTGCCATGCCCTTTAGCTCTCCGTTGGAACGTTTCATGAAAAATAAATCTCCTATTACAATATATTTATGGTTCATATCCTTCACAGACAGTAAGGGATGATCCATTTTCAAATAAAAATACTCTGGCGCTCTGACTGGCAGTGATCACGCTACGTAGTCCACATTGGCACCGATCAGATTCGCAGCGGCGACCGCCTTTTGGTTCTTCTGATACGGATTTTCTTTTGAATACGCGATCGCGGTGCGGGTTTCTCCACCTGCAACATAAGCAGTTCCGCATTCCGGACAGATCGCCGTGTGTATGGAAACGGTTGCGGAAATGACCTTTCCGTTGCCCTGCGCAGCCTTCTGATAGGCATTGCTTACGTGCTGCTGCTCGTGGGCGCGCACTGTTCCGGCAGAAGCCTGAGGGGAAATATGCCCCGGAGCCTTGAAGGAGACATCGCTCTCGTTGGAACCATCCTGATATTTACGTTCCTTGCATGTCTGACATTCACCAGGCGAGGACTTTCGGCCTGCCTTCACCTGCTTGTCGGAATTGCCGTCTGTCTGCTCCACAGCATTGCTGTTTCCCTGAATGGCGGGCTGCCCGGCTATATTTGTGTTTTTTGTTATTGAAGCGGAACCTGAATATGCACCTGCGTAAGGCTGATAAGCTCCGTAGGAACCGTATCCGCTGATCGCCATAGAACCTGCCATACAAAACACCTCCTTGCTTTCATAAAGTCTGTCTTGCAGACTATAATTCGTTTCACATGTAAGATTGATCGCTCATTGAAAAGCTCTGCCGTCACAGAATCCTGTGGGATCTGTCAGATGCCGCTTCCCTCCATGAGGGACATGCCTGTCATGGATTCCATAAGATCAGAGTAAGCCTTGATAAAATTCTCAAGACTGCCGTATTCACGGATCGTGATCGCAAACATAATGACCGTAGCGAACACGGAGATCACGATTGCCATAGCTGAAGTTGCAACTGCCAGCTTGCCCTGCGGGGTAAGCTGTTTTTTATCACCGCGCGAAAGCAGCGCTAAAATAATGCTAAGAGAACCGCACACGATAGACGAATAAATGCAGCAGGTCGTAGCAATTGCGATCACACTGAGCACGATGGCAGCAGACAGCATGGCATCCTGCGGGCGCACCGGTGGGCGGTACTGGCTGTTAAACTGATCATCCGATTGAAAATCCATCGGGAAAGCCTCCTTTATTACAAAACGCTAAAGTTAATCATATAATAGCACGGTTTCGATGCGGTTTCAATCACGGAAACACATTTGGCTGTCTTTTGTTTCCCTTTATGTCAGGAGACGCTGTGCCTTCCATCGGCTCCGTCGTGCTACCCATTCCGATGAGCCTCCGCAAAACTAAAATCGTGTTCAGCAAAGGCTTCCACGATTTTGGAGTCTCATCTCCATAGCACTCCAAAGTCGCCGAATGCAAGGCACCTGCTGCTCATAACGTGGTGGCAGAAGTCTGCTCATAATGTGGTGGATTTCGAAAGTCATTGCGCGCTCATACCGTGGTGGGTTATAATAAAAGTCGAAATTCACATAAGGAAGGAAACAAATAACATGGATATTACAGCAACCATCGCCGCCGAGCTTGGCGTCCGCAAAAACCAGGTGGACGCAGCGGTCAAACTGATCGATGAGGGCAACACCATCCCCTTCATCGCCCGCTACCGCAAAGAGGCAACCGGCGCGTTAAACGATGAGCAGCTCAGAAACCTGTTCGAGCGCCTGACCTATCTGAGAAATCTGGAGGAGAAAAAAGAGCAGGTCATCGCAACCATCGAAGAGCAGGGCAAGCTCACGGAAGAATTAAAAGCGCAGATCCTTGCCGCACAGACATTGGTCGTTGTGGAGGATCTGTATCGCCCGTATCGACCGAAGCGCCGCACACGGGCAACCGTGGCAAAAGAAAAAGGATTAGAGCCGCTGGCGAATATATTGATGCTGCAGCTGACAGACAAGCCGATGCTGGAGGAGGCAAAAGCCTTTATCAGCGAGGAAAAAGAAGTGGCCACTGCAGAAGAAGCACTTGCCGGAGCAAAGGATATCGTCGCAGAGACGATCTCCGAGGAGGCGGATTACCGTATCCGGATCCGTGAGCTGACTACTAAAAAAGGAGTGGTGCGCTCTGCTGCAAAGGACGCGGAGGCAAAGACGGTCTATGAGATGTATTATGATTTCTCCGAGCCGGTAAATAAGCTGGCCGGGCACCGCGTGCTGGCATTAAACCGCGGCGAAGCGGAAAAAGTACTCACCGTCAAGGTAGAAGCGCCCGAGGAGGATATCCTCCGTTACCTGGAAAAACAGGTCATCACCCGGGATAATCCCAATACCAGACCGGTGCTGCAGGAGACCATCGCAGACAGCTATGACCGTTTGATCGCACCGGCCATCGAGCGAGAGGTGCGTTCCGAACTGACCGAAAAAGCGGAGGACGGCGCCATAGGCGTGTTCGGCAAAAATTTAGGACAGCTTTTGATGCAGCCGCCCATCGCGGGAAAAGTCGTGCTGGGCTGGGATCCGGCCTTTCGGACCGGCTGCAAGCTGGCTGTTGTGGATGCCACCGGAAAAGTGCTTGATACGAAGGTGATCTATCCGACGGCACCGCAGAATAAGGTGGAAGAATCGAAAAAGCTCTTAAAGCAGATGATCGATAAATATGATGTATCCCTGATCTCCGTCGGAAACGGAACAGCATCCAGAGAGTCGGAGATGGTCATTGTAGAGCTGCTGAAGGAACTGAAAAAACCGGTGCAGTATGTAATTGTGAATGAGGCGGGCGCGTCCGTGTACTCTGCAAGTAAGCTGGCAACCGAGGAATTTCCGAATTTTGACGTGGGACAGCGCAGTGCGGCGTCCATCGCAAGGCGGCTGCAGGATCCGCTGGCAGAGCTTGTGAAGATCGACCCGAAGGCGATCGGTGTCGGACAGTATCAGCATGACATGAACCAGAAAAAGCTGGGAGAAGCGCTGGGCGGCGTTGTGGAGGATTGCGTAAACCGCGTGGGCGTTGACCTGAATACGGCCAGTGCATCTTTACTGGAATATATTTCCGGGATCAGTAAGACGGTGGCAAAAAATATTGTCGCCTATCGCGAAGCAAACGGACGCTTTGTGAGCCGTAACGAGCTCCTTAAGGTGCCGAAGCTTGGACCGAAGGCCTATGAGCAGTGCGCGGGCTTTTTGCGTATCTCAAACGGGAAAAATCCGCTGGATGCAACCAGCGTACATCCGGAGAGCTATGACGCAACCGCAAAATTATTGGAAAAACTCGGTTACGAGAAGGGTGCCTGGAAGCCGGGACAGCTTTCCGGAATTTCAAATAAGGTAAAGGATAAGAAAAAGCTTGCAGGGGAGCTTGGTATCGGTGAACTGACATTAACAGACATTTTGTCCGAACTGGAAAAACCCGGACGGGATCCCAGAGAGGATATGCCCCGTCCGATCCTCCGCAGCGACGTGCTGGAGATGAAGGATCTGACACCGGGCATGGTGCTGAAGGGCACGGTGCGCAATGTGATCGACTTTGGCGCCTTTGTGGATATCGGTGTGCATCAGGACGGACTGGTACATATCTCGCAGATCTGTGACCGCTATATCAAGCATCCGTTGGAGGCGCTCTCCGTCGGGGATGTGGTAGAAGTAAAAGTGCTGGAAGTAGACCTTCAAAAAAAGCGAATTGCGTTGACGATGAAGGGAATTTAGAGTACAATTTATATTGTTCAGGAACAAGGCAATCGAAGTGGAAATCATGAGTGGGGTGCAAAAACGAGATGATTCCCGCGGGAGCTTCTTTTGTGATAGCCGTTGGATCTGAACGATAGAAAAAAGGAGAAAGGATGCAGCAAAATAGCTGCAGCAGGGAGAAGGAAAATGGCAAACAGATTTATTTTGAATGAGACCTCCTATCATGGAGCAGGCGCGATCGAGGCAATCGCAGATGAGGCAAAGGGCAGAGAGTTTAAGAAAGCTTTTGTATGCTCAGACCCGGATCTCATCAAATTCGGTGTGACCAAGAAAGTGCTGGATGTTCTGGATCAGGCAGGTCTGGCATATGAAGTATATTCCAATATCAAGCCCAACCCCACCATCGAAAATGTACAGTCAGGTGTGGCTGCGTTCAAGGCAGCAGGCGCTGACTACATCATCGCCATCGGCGGCGGATCTTCCATGGATACCGCAAAGGGTGTTGGCATCATCATCGCAAACCCTGATTTCGCAGATGTCAGAAGCTTAGAGGGCGTTGCGCCCACCACAAAGAAGAGCGTGCCTATTTTCGCAGTGCCTACAACCGCAGGAACCGCAGCAGAGGTTACGATCAACTACGTGATCACTGACGCAGAAAAGAACCGCAAGATGGTATGCGTAGACCCGAAAGACATTCCGGTCGTAGCATTCGTTGATCCGGATATGATGTCATCTATGCCGAAGGGACTTACCGCAGCTACAGGTATGGACGCATTAACACATGCGATCGAGGGCTACATCACCGCCGGCGCATGGGAGCTTTCTGATATGTTCCATCTCAAAGCCATTGAGATCATTGCAAAGAATCTCCGCGGTGCAGTTGAGAATACAAAAGAGGGTCGTGAGGGCATGGCACTCGGCCAGTACGTAGCAGGTATGGGCTTCTCTAACGTAGGACTTGGTATCGTTCATTCTATGGCACATCCGCTGGGCGCATTATATGACACACCGCACGGAGTTGCAAATGCGATCATCCTGCCTACCGTTATGGAGTACAACGCAGAGGCAACCGGTGAGAAATATCGTGAGATCGCTCGCGCAATGGGCGTTGAAGGTGTTGATTCCATGAGCCAGGAAGAGTACAGAAAGGCAGCCATCGATGCTGTAAAGAAGCTTTCTGAGGACGTTGGAATCCCGGCAGACTTAAAGGAGATCGTAAAGAAAGAGGATATTCCGTTCCTTGCACAGTCCGCATACGACGACGCATGCCGTCCGGGCAATCCCAAGGAGACCAGCGTAGAGGATATCACAAAATTATACGAGAGCCTGCTGTAAGAGTAATTACATAGGATATCAAAGAGGGCTGTTCCATATGGAACGACCCTCTTTTCTTTTTTTTTAAGAAATGTTATACTAAACATAACTATGATCTGAAGGAGCAGTTTTCCATGAAAAAAATAGAGCTGGACGTGAAAATGACATTTAAAGATATGTACCGGTTCAATCTATACCATGCATATCATACATCCCAGGGGATACTTTCCGTTGTACTTGGTGTAATGCTCGTGCTGATCAGTGTGCTCATCTGGGGAGATGCGAACGTTGCCTACAATGTGCTGTATCTTTTGGCAGCCGTACTGATCGTCGTCTATGTACCGGTCAATCTGCGCAGCAGAGTGAAAAAGCAGATGAAAAACACAGAGGTCTACCAGCAGCCCATCCATTACGCCTTCGATGAGAACGGTATCACCACCAGCTTTGCGGATCAAAGCGTGACGATGCCCTGGAAGCAGCTTTACAAGATTGTGAGTACAAAACATTTAGTGCTTTTATACGGCGGCCGCATCCGTGCCAATGTGATCCCGAGAAATCAGTTGGGAGACAGCTACCAGCCGCTTTATGAACTGGCAAAGTCACAGATGGACAGCTATCGTTTTAAAATGAAAAAGAACTAGGAGAGCAGCTTATGATATATGAGACCAACTCGCCGGAGGAGACATTTGCGATCGCAAAAAGACTGGGTGAACAGGCGCAGCCGGGAACTGTTTACACGCTGACCGGAGACCTCGGCGTTGGAAAAACGGTGTTTGCACAGGGACTGGCATCCGGTCTTGGCATAGAGGAAGCCATTAACAGTCCCACATTTACGATCGTGCAGGTGTACGACGAAGGCAGGCTGCCTTTTTATCATTTTGACGTGTACCGGATCGGAGACATCGAGGAGATGGAAGAGATCGGATACGAGGATTACTTTTATGGAGATGGCGTGTGCCTGGTGGAATGGGCGGAATTGATCGAGGAGCTGCTTCCGGGAAAACGGGTGGAGCTTTTGATCGAAAAGGATCTCGAAAAAGGCTTTGACTACCGCAGGATCACGCTGCAAGAGGTGACAGAATGAAACTATTGGCATTAGACAGCTCCGGGCTTGTGGCAAGCGTGGCTGTCGCAGAAGACGACAATCTGATCGGTGAATACACCATCAACTATAAAAAAACACATTCACAGACACTGCTTCCTATGCTGGATACCGTTGCAAAAATGATCGATCTGGATCTGGACACCATAGATGCGATCGCCATTGCAAAGGGGCCGGGATCCTTTACCGGACTTCGGATCGGTTCAGCAACGGCAAAAGGCCTGGGTCTGGCGCTGGACAAGCCGATCGTGGAGATCCCCACAGTGGATGGCCTGGCTTACAATCTCTGGGGATCCGGAGATCTGGTGTGCCCGCTCATGGATGCCCGCAGAAACCAGACCTATACCGGGATCTATGAGTTTCAGAACGGGGAAATGCAGGTGCTGGAGCCGCAGTGCGCGGTAGATATTTCGGTGATCGTAGAAAAGATCAATGATCTGCGGCGTCCGGTTGTATTTCTGGGAGATGGCGTGCCGGTATTTCGCGTTTATATAGAAGAACACGTGCAGGTGCCTTATACCTTTGCACCGGCACATTTGAATAAACAGCGTGCAGGCGCAGTGGCCGCATTGGCATTCAGATATATGGAAAAAGAACAGGTTGTCAGCGCCCGGGAGCACCAGCCGGATTATCTTCGTTTATCCCAGGCGGAGCGCGAACGAAAAGAAAAGGAAGCACGTCTTCCGGGGGATGCAGGCGTATGACGGTCCGGGAAATGAGCGCTTTGGACGTCGAGGCAGTGGCGGCGCTTGAAGCAGAGATCTTTTCCACGCCCTGGTCTGCGCAGGGATTTGAGGATACGTTGTGCAGAGAAGATGTGCTGTTTCTGGTTGCATGTGAAGCGGATCAGGTGCTTGGATACGTTGGAGTCTACTGTACAGCGGACGAGGGAGAGATCACAAATGTCGCGGTAGCGCCGTCGGCAAGAAGGCGAGGCGTTGGACAGAAGCTTTTGGCCGAACTGATCGGACGACTGGCACAAAAAGAGATCTATCGCATCGTTCTCGAGGTGCGTGAGTCCAACGAACCGGCGATCCGCTTGTATGAAAAGCAGGGCTTCGCCACGATGGGAAAGCGAAAGAATTTTTATGAAAAGCCGACGGAGGACGCCTATGTAATGGTACGGCAACCAGTAGTTCCCACTGGAAGTTCCCGAGGTTTATCCTTACAATAAAGGCATATTGGAGCTTTTGGGAGGATAAGTCATGACAGAAAATAATCAAACGATATGTAATTGCTGCGGCAGGGAACTCAGGCGATACAAAACACGCTATGAGGATCACCTGCACATTATAAAAAACTGGGGGTATCTGTCCTCGCAGGACGGGATCGCAGAGGAGATGGATATCTGCCAGGAGTGTCTGGAAAACTGGGAGCGCACCTTTGCGATCGCGCCCAAAAAATACCGGATGACCGAATTGTTGTAGAGAGGAAATTCACGATCAATGTTAGATGTATGCTTGCTTGGAACCGGCGGGATGATGCCGCTGCCTTATCGGTGGCTGACCGCACTATTAACCAGATATAACGGGAGCAGTCTTCTGATAGACTGTGGCGAAGGTACACAGGTGGCGATGAAAAAGGCGGGAATGAGTGCAAAGCCCATCGATATCATGTGCTTCACCCACTATCATGCTGACCACATCAGCGGGCTTCCTGGAATGCTGCTTACCATGGGAAATGCCGAGCGTACCGAACCACTGACAATGATCGGACCGAAGGGATTGGAGCGGGTTGTGGATGCACTGCGCACGATCGCTCCGGAACTGCCCTTTGAGATCCGCTATCTGGAGATCGATGGCGCGAAACAGCATTTTTCGATCAATGGATATGAGATCGATGCATTCCGTGTCAACCATAATGTGCTTTGCTACGGTTATACCATCGAGATCAGACGTGCAGGGCGCTTCCACTTAGAAGCGGCGCAAAAGCTGCCCATTCCCCGAAACTTTTGGGGGCGTTTGCAGAAGGGCGAGACCGTAGAATACGAAGGCGTGACCTATGCGCCGGAGCTTGTGATGGGCGCACCGCGCAAAGGGATCAAGCTTACTTATTGTACAGACACACGACCGACCAGATCGCTGGTGGAGGCTGCGGATCATGCAGACCTTCTGATCTGCGAGGGAATGTATGCGGAAGTCGATAAGCTGGAAAAGGCAAAACAATACAAGCATATGACCTTTTATGAGGCAGCACGCGTGGCTGCCGATGCACAGGTGCAGGAATTGTGGCTGACCCATTTCAGCCCGTCTCTTGTGCATGCAGAGGATTATATGGACAAGGTACGCGGGATCTTTCCTACGGCTTCACTCGGCAAGGATGGACGAATGGTCGAACTCGATTTTGAGGAGGACGAAGCATGACGAAAAAACGTGGAGGCGTGATATTACTCATACTCATAGCCGTACTGATCGTCGGCGCATTTGCGCTTGTTGCATATCGTACGCCCAAAACAGCGGAAGAGGCTACCGAGGTGACAGAAAAGGATGCGCTCATGAGCAAAAATATCGAGGTGAGTTACCCGTCTACGCCCCGTGAGGTGTTGAAGCTGTATAACCGCTATATGGTCTGCCTTTACGGCGTGGAGAGTAATCAGCTGACAGATGACGAAGTGCGCACATTGGGGATCAAAATGCGGCAGATGTATGACGAGGAACTGCTGGAGGCGAATCAGCAGGAATCACATCTGCAAAAGCTTACGCAGGAGATCGTGGCATTTCAGGCGGATGAAAAGGTGATGATACAGGCAAATGTCTGTGATTCCAATGAAGTAGATTATATCGACGTGGATGGTGCGTCCGGAGCACTTCTGGAGGCGTCATACTTTATAAAGAAAGGTTCGAAGGAATTTTCCCGTACATACCAGCAGTATTTGATGCGAAAGGATGCAAACGGAAACTGGAAGATCCTTGGTTTCGTAAAAGTAAACGGAGGAGAAATGTGATCCATGACAGAAAAGAAAACAAATGTAAAAATCCTCGCGATCGAGAGCTCCTGCGATGAAACGGCAGCAGCGGTCGTTGTAGATGGCAGAGATGTGCGCTCCAACGTGATCTCCTCCCAGATCGCGCTTCACACGCTGTATGGAGGCGTCGTGCCTGAGATCGCTTCCAGAAAGCATATTGAAAAGATCAATCAGGTGGTGGAACAGGCGCTTTCTGATGCAAAAATGACACTGGATGATATGGATGCCATCGCAGTGACCTATGGACCGGGACTGGTGGGCGCGCTGCTTGTGGGCGTGGCGGAAGCAAAGGCGATCGCTTACGCCAAAAAGCTGCCGCTGATCGGCGTACACCATATTGAAGGGCATATCAGTGCAAACTATATTGAAAACAAGGACCTGGAGCCGCCGTTTTTATGTCTGGTGGTATCCGGCGGACATACACACCTTGTAAAGGTACAGGACTATGGCGTCTATGAGATCCTGGGAAAAACAAGAGATGACGCGGCCGGGGAGGCATTCGACAAGGTGGCCCGTGCGATCGGACTGGGTTATCCCGGCGGTCCCAAAATAGAAAAGGTATCCCACGAGGGAGATCCAATGGCGATCCGCTTTCCGCAGCCAAAGGTGGCGGACGGCCCCTATGATTTCTCCTTCAGCGGCTTAAAGTCTGCCGTCTTGAACTACTTAAACGGTGCGCAGATGAAGGGCGAACAGATCGTACAGGCGGATGTGGCAGCATCGTTTCAGCATGCGGTGATCGAAGTGCTTGTGCATAATGCCATGCGCGCGATCGATGAATATGGAATGGACAAATTCGCTATCGCGGGAGGTGTGGCCTCCAACCAGACACTGCGTCAGGCGCTGGAAGAGGCATGTAAAAAGAAGGGTGTCGCCTTTTATCATCCTTCGCCGATCCTTTGTACCGATAACGCTGCGATGATCGGCGCAGCGGCATACTATGAATATCTGGCCGGAAAACGGGACGGACTTGACCTGAATGCGATCCCGAATCTGAAGCTGGGAGAACGATAAATGGAAAACAAGAAACAGACGGTTTACGGAGCGGTTGTGCTGGCAGGAGGCTCCGGCAGCCGCATGCATACAAAAACAGCAAAGCAATATCTGCTACTAAATGGGAAACCACTCATATATTACGCATTACGGCAGTTTCAGGACAGTGCGGTCGAAAAGATCGTGCTGGTAGTGACCGGCGGGCAGGAGGAATACTGCAAAAAGGAGATCGTGGAGCGCTATGGCTTTACGAAGGTTTGTGCAGTCGTTGCAGGAGGAAGTGAGCGCTATCTTTCCGTACACGAGGGATTAAAGGCGCTGACGGACGTGGATTATGTGCTCATCCATGATGGCGCGCGTCCCTGCGTGGATCAGGAGATCTTAAAGCGCACTATGGATACGGTTGCCCGGGAGCAGGCATGTGTGGTGGGTATGCCCGTCAAGGATACGATCAAGATCGTAGATGAGCAGCAGATGGCAAAAAAGACTCCGGATCGCAGAATGCTCTGGCAGGTGCAGACACCACAGGCTTTTTCTTATGCGCTGATCCGAGAGGCTTATGATGCGGTAGTTGCATCCGGAGAACAGGCTGTGACGGACGACGCACAGGTATTAGAGCTTGCGTGCGGCAGAACCTGCAGACTGATCGAGGGTTCTTATCGCAATATAAAGGTCACCACACCGGAAGATTTGGACATCGCAGAAATATTTTTGAAAAATGTGAAATAAGATATTGACATAATACAAAACAGGTGATAATATAATATTCGCTGATTGCGAAAAACACAGCACGGAGAGGTATCGAAGTGGTCATAACGAGGCGGTCTTGAAAACCGTTTGTCCGCAAGGGCGCGTGGGTTCGAATCCCACCCTCTCCGCTTCATAAATAATCAGTTTGCATGGCAGACTGATTATTTTATTGTAAATATGCCGGAATGATTCGGGTAAAGCATGGAGAAGTACCCAAGCTGGCCGAAGGGACACCCCTGGAAAGGGTGCAGGTCGTTAACAGCGGCGCGGGGGTTCAAATCCCCCCTTCTCCGTTTGTGAGGAAGCGATTGATTGATTCAAAAAACTTTGAAAAAATTGTAAAAAGTTGTTGACAAACGCGAAATCACATGATAATATAAATAAGCTGTCGCGAACAACTGATGACAAACAGTTAACAAGACAGCGAAAAATAATTTAAAAAAGTTCTTGACAAACACGAAACACTTTGATATAATACAAAAGCTGTTTCGGACAAAAAGAAAGAACGAAACACAAAGAACCTTGATAACTGAACAGTGAAATAAACTTGAAAGAACCTGAAATTCTAAAGAAAAACGAAAGTTTTTCGAGTGATTGTGAACACTTTAAACACAGTAGGAAACGGTTAAACAAAAGCCAAGCTTTTGAATGACCAGAACAAACTTTAACATGAGAGTTTGATCCTGGCTCAGGATGAACGCTGGCGGCGTGCTTAACACATGCAAGTCGAACGGAACT
>JAQYOU010000165.1 GCA_028727105.1 bacterium | reverse complement strand
ATACTGAATCGTCGGCATCGCAAGACCCGCCGCTGTCCAAGCACTCTGTCCCTCCGTGGCAATAGATGCACCGGTGTAAGCACTTCCGCTAAAAGTCGCGTTGGAAGCATTAAGTGTGAGGGTTAGTTTATGAGCACTGTCGTAGAGGCATCCCTGTGTTCCACCTTTGCTGCAAGATGCAGTCAGCTGATTACCCTGCGCCCCATAAGACCAGTCATGGGTATGTACCGGATTCTTTATCGTAACTTCACCGGTCAGCGTCTGCCCGTTCGTATCGTAATTCGCATATTCACCAGATTTCACTGTCCACACAAACGTATTCTCTGCCTCCGACTCACCCGAATAAGTTGTATCCGTCTTTAGCTGCCAGGTGATTGCCATGGAAGTCTTTGAATTGTCCTGTACCACTGCTGCCACCGTTGCCGGAAGCACTGCGATCTGTTGCTCTGCGGTTGTAAATTCCGTCAACTGCGTTGTCACAACCGGTGCAGTCACCGAGGTGATCTTTGCCTTTGCTGTGGTGTAGGTTTTCGTCAGCACCAGTTTTCCGTCATCTGATAGCGTTTTCTTCCAGCCGCTGTTTGCGCATGTCACATCATTCGCAAACTTACAGTTGACAGGATCTATCAATGTAAGGGTGGCGGTTGCCGTATAGGACTTGTTATATCCAAAAGTACCCTCGGAAGGTGCCCAACTGATGGTGCCGGTATAATACGCATTGGTGGCTGTTGTCAAAGAAGTAGCCTGCGAACTTCCCGGAGTCGTTGTCGGTTCTGTAAAAGCCACCGTATCGATGGTTAATGGCCTGATGACAAAATCTTTCGTGGCTGTTGTTTCGGGATTTGTTCCATCCGTGATAGTAATCTTTGCTCTATAAGTTCCTGCATTCTTTGGTGCTGCGCCCTCAGATGCAGCTCCGCCGTTGGATTCCCCTGTTATCGTTTCTTCATTGTTATTCAAACAATAATATTTGATCTCCGGTTTCGCAGCAAGACCAATATCCGTGATCGACCAATTTGACACCCACGCTTCCTTGTATGCTTCACCGGTGTAGACTGCATCAGGGGCGTTGAGGGTCAGAGATACCTTCTTATCAGATACATTTTTGTAGTCACAGTTATGTGTATTGGTATCAGATTCTCCCTCAACCTTTGCACAACATGCATAGATCTTGTTTGCCTCGCCGGAATCAGGACCAAAAACAGAGTTCCCATCCGAATACACCCATTTGTGTTCGTGAGTGATCGGAACTTCCTTCGTCGCTGTCTTGTAATCCTCATGATAAACCTTCACATTCTGTGCGTAACCAATCATTTCTGCCGGAATTATAAGTTCAAAATACTCACCGCATACTGCAGACATATCTACGCCTTCTGTCTGGCCATTTCCGAAATCAACGATCAGTTTCTTTGCCGCATCGCTGTCTCCCCAGTACCCGGTAACCTTGACACTGTTATCTGACTGTTTGGTTGCCTTCAGGCTTCCGATCAGCGTGGAGAAGGTGATATTATCCAGAAAATTACCACCGGAAAGAAGAGTATCACTTTCTCCATCCTTTTTTGACGATCCATCTGCACAAAAGGCAAATCTCGTCACATCCTGCCCCTGCGGAACCACATAGATACCGGCCGCAGTACACCACTTACGATCACCTCTGGTTACGGACAATCCCTTTAATTCATCCGGATTAGCAAAAGCAGAAGATCCGTTGACGACACCTGTCTGTTTCACAGAATCATATCTATATTCTGCCTTTCCGTCATCAACAATGTGTGTATTAATCTCATCGTTCACACCGGTTGCCGCAACGATCTGTCCGTTCTCAATCTCCGGTGCACCAATCATCACATACATTCTTTGTTCCTGAAATCCATGACCTGCTCTATCTGCGTGCTGCAGTGTCCATTTGATGACATCTCCACCTTGCGTAGACAGATCCTGATACAAAGTGGCGGGATTCGAGGTATTCATTTCAATGAAATAACGACCATTTTTCGTCAAATCTCTGTTAGTCCTTTCGCCTTCAGCAGGCATTTTACCTTGTTCGGTAGGCCAGACCTCAAACAGATTTCCTTGATACGGGCTAACTTCCGTTGTATTCCATCCCTCATCAACACCTTTCCGTATAGATGAAGTAATTGTCTTGTCTGACCCCAACGACGTATCCCTCGTCTGCTGCGTGTATGTGACACCATTGTACACATAGTCTATCCATGGAATCTCTTCAAAATTTCCGTTTTTGATCTGTGTTGCTTTATTTGTGGTAACGGCTGCCGCTGTTGCTATAAGAGCTGACGGTGTTCCTGTGACATTGTTCGATTCTGAGCTTGATCCTTCTGCATACGCAGTGATCGCGCCCTGCGGAAGCACCAGCGAAGAAAACACCATAGCGAACGCCACTGCGCTGCAAAATACCCTTCTTATCATCATACCTTTCATTGTTTTCTTTCTCATTGCAAATACCTCTCTTTCTGACTTCATCGTCACATCCAACTGCATCCTTCGGTTTATTCTTATCAGATCGAACGCAGTTATTTCCATACTCCATATTTCACACATATTTTTTCATCATTCGTTCATATGTTACCACCATAAGACAGACAAAAGTTGGACAGTATTCCCTCATTTTCTCAAAAAAATACCGCCCTGCCCGCTTACGCGGACAAGGCGGTATATATGTCTGTGATTTTTCAGTCTGCCTGCTCGATGATAAAAATAAAACCTCTATTTCTTCTACATTTTCCGGCGTTTCTTCCCACTGCGCCTGTAATATTCTTCCTTATCCGCATACATGCGTTTGTCTGCCAGATCCTTCATCTCATCAAAGGTCAGATCCGGGTGTTCTTTGCATACAACCAGCCCCTTTGAGATCGCCAGTTCGCACGGATAACTGCATTTTACACAGCCAACCAGCCGATCCAGCGTCTGCAGCACATCCCTTTGCTTTTCCTCACTGCATGTCAGCAGGGCAACATATTCATCGCCACCGGTCCGGTATGCTCTTCCAAGCTCACCCACAGCTGTCTGAATACATTTTGCTGCTTCTATGATCAACTCATCCCCCGCAAGATGTCCATAGGTATCATTGGCAGTCTTTAATCCATTCACATCCATCATCAGAATGCTGACCGTGCTTACCCTGTCATTCTTTATCAGATTCGTACAGTCTTCTTCAAAGGCACGGCGGTTAAAGAGTCCGGTCATATCATCGGTCAACGAGATCTTTCTTCTTTCCGCCAGCTCTTTGGAGGTCTTC
Source organism: bacterium (assembly GCA_028727105.1). GTDB lineage: Bacteria > Bacillota > Clostridia > Lachnospirales > Lachnospiraceae > W0P33-017. The sequence continues at coordinate 594 of JAQYOU010000165.1, read as the reverse complement.
CGCTCACGCCCGGACATCACGAAAAATACGATTCCCACCATCAAAAGTCCGATGACAAAAATAATAATACTTCCGACCGTGATCTCGATCACATTGATCTTATCCGGGTTCAGATCCTCTACAACCAGATACCAGCCCAGCTCCTCTAAATATTTGATCATACGGCTGGAATCGGCGCCGGACTCATATACAAATTCATCGGAACCGATCTGATCCAGACCGGAGATCTGCAAATGATCCCGTTCGATACGTGCGGCATCAGAAGCTACCTGAATGCGTCCATCCTGATCGACCAGACTAATACGCAGGTTATATTTGATCTCATATCTTTTCAAAAACCTCTGTAGATCCTTCATCTCCACGCCAACGCCGCACACACCCAGAAGCGCTCCATGTTCGTCAACGATCTCATGATTCACAAAAACCGCTAGTGCCCACCGGTTCGCCTCGTCCGTATCCACATTCAGATTAAATGTCTTGTTGCTCTCTAGAAATTCTTTATACCAGATATCATGAGGATCCTGTTCCACATCTACATATTTGCTGATCCCGTTATAGGTATAAAATGCCCCGGACTGATCACAAACTGCAAAC
>JAQYOU010000164.1 GCA_028727105.1 bacterium | reverse complement strand
GAAAGTCTCTGCGCCGGGCATGAAATATCGCCATTATGCACCGAAGGCAGATTTAAAGGTGGTTGAGGGAGTAACAGACGCGGTGGTGCAGACTATCAACGAGATGAGTGAAGCTCTGATCGCACAACAGAAACGGGTAGGTATCATTGCGACGGAAGAGACCAGGGATCGTTACAAGCAGGGAATCGTCATCAGCATTGGGGCGCGTGATGACGAGGAAGCGATCGCCAGACATTTATATGGAATTCTGCGCCGGTTTGATGAGCTTGGTGTGGATGCGATCTTTTCGGAGAGCTTTCAGACAGCCGGAATGGGACAGGCTATCATGAACCGGTTGTTGAAGGCTGCCGGGCATCAGGTATTGGAGGTATAGCAATATGTGGGACAAGGTGATTTTTGTGTGCAAGAGCGGCACCTGCCGGGCACCGATGGCAGCAGCGCTCTTACAGGAGTGCAGTTTAAAGCATGAGATCCGGATCGAGGCACGGGGAATGGTCGTATTATTCCCGGAACCGCTGAACCAGAAGACAGCGGCAGTCATGATCAGCAACGGGATCAATATGGAGGGATATATGTCACAGCAGCTGGTGGCAGAGGATGTGGATGATCATACGCTCGTTCTTGTCATGGAAGCAAAGGAGATCGGACAGGTGTTATCCATCATCGGTGAGGACAGGCAGGCACAGGTGCAGGTCCTGACGACACTGACAGGTGAAGAGCTGGAGATCATGGATCCTTACGGGGCACCGCTCCCCTCCTATGGATTGTGCTTTGAGTCGATGTCAAAGACGATAAAAAAACTGGCCGCATGGCTGAATGAACAGGGGGAGGAAGCAGATCATGAGTGACAAAAGAAGCGATTATATCAGCTGGGATGAGTATTTTATGGGTGTGGCCATGCTCTCGGGCATGCGTTCCAAGGATCCCAATACGCAGGTGGGCGCCTGTATCGTGAGTGAGGATAACAAGATCCTGTCCATGGGCTACAACGGCTTTCCCATGGGATGCTCGGACGATGAATTCCCCTGGACGAGAGAGGGAGATCCGCTGGATAACAAATATCTGTACTCTACCCACAGTGAGCTGAATGCGATCTTAAACTACCGGGGAGGAAGCCTGGAGGGGGCAAAGCTGTATGTGACGCTGTTTCCCTGTAACGAGTGCGCAAAGGCGATCATCCAGAGCAGGATCAAGACCGTTGTGTACGACTGCGACAAATATGAACATACCCCGTCTGTCATTGCGTCCAAGCGCATGATGGATGCAGCCGGTGTCCGTTATTATAAATATTCACGAACGAGTAGACAGATTACATTAAATGTATAGACACATTCACCAAAAAAATGATATACTGATACAAGTTGGTGGCAATTATGAAAAATAACAGAGAAATCATCCAATCCTTTGCGATGGTCATGCAATTTGGCATCAATATGCTGGTTCCGATCCTTGCATGCACGTTGTTTGGGGCATGGCTGGGGGAAAAGGTGAACATCTCCTGGCTTGCGATCCCGTTTTTTGCGATGGGAGCCCTTGCAGGAATGAGAAATGTCTTCCTGTTTGCGCGGAGGATCTATCAGCCGAAGGAACGTTCCGGTCACTCCGGTAATAGTATAGAAGAAAAAGAGAAGGAACGATCGCATGTTAAAAAGACTCAATGAAGCATTACCGGGTCTGGTTTTGGGAATAATCATATACGGCATTCTGCTGCAGGTGGCAGGTGTATGGCTGGCGGATGATAAGCTTCGCTATTCTACCGGGCTCTGGATCGGCATCGGATGCGCCCTTTTTATGGCGATCCATATGGCGATATCCATCGAAGATGCCGTGTGCATCGGCACGGAGGAGGGCGCAAAGAAGAAAACCATCGCGTCAGCGATGATCCGTTATGTGGTAGTGCTTGTCGTGTTGGTAGTGATGTGTTATTTCAACCTGGGCAGCATTCTTCCTGCATTTTTTGGAGTGCTGGGGCTGAAGTTTTCCGCATACGCGCAGCCGTTGTTTGATCGGATACGCGGGAACAAAAAAGATCATAACGACGAGGCATCAGAAAATGATGAAGATCGTATGAGTTAAATTAATTTTTCGGCTGACAGGAAGCAGCCGTATCAAAAGGAGGTGAAAGTTTGGAGTATGGAATTTTAATGGCCGCCGATTCAGAAGTGGATTTTATGATCCACGGTCTGTTTTCCTATAAATTTTTCGGACAGACAGTCTGGATTACGACCTCTCATGTGTGTATCCTGTTAGTCATGCTTCTTTTGCTGGCGTTTTCAATCGCTGCAAACCGGAAGATCAGGCGTGCGACGGAGGTTCCTGATACTTTTCAAAATATCGTGGAGCTTGTCGTAGAAAAACTGGATGGCATGGTAGAGAATACGATGGGGCATAACGCGAAATACTTTGCGAACTATATTGGAACGCTTTTCTGTTTCATATTGCTCAGCAATATTTCCGGTTTGCTCGGATTGCGGCCGCCGACGGCAGATTATGGTACGACACTGGCACTGGCACTGATCACGTTTTCCATTATCACATTCCAGAAATTCAAGCACCAGCATGTTTCCGGTGTATTGAAGGGACTGTGTGATCCCTGGCCGATCTGGGCACCGATCAACCTGATCGGTGATGTGGCAGTTCCGGTATCCATGTCACTGCGTTTGTTTGCGAATGTGCTTTCCGGCGTCGTTATCGAAGCGCTGGTCTATACGCTTATTTCCAAGTTCGCAGTCATCTGGCCGGCAGCTTTGCATGTGTACTTCGATCTGTTCTCAGGAGCGATCCAGACATATGTATTCTGTATGTTGACTATGACATACGTTAATCAGGCCATCGAAGATGGTGAGTACTAACAAAGATTTTTTTATTAGGAGGAAATTATCATGGAGAATTTCACAGGTACAGATTTTATCTTAGGTTGTTCAGCAATCGGCGCCGGACTGGCAGTTATCGCCGGTATCGGACCTGGTATTGGACAGGGTATCGCAGCAGGACACGGTGCATCCGCAGTAGGACGTAACCCCGGAGCAAAGGGAGATATCACTTCTACCATGTTACTCGGACAGGCAGTTGCCGAGACCACCGGTCTGTACGGTCTGGTCGTAGCACTTCTGTTAATGTTCGTAAAGCCGTTAGCAAGATAAGAAATATCATATCAATATCAAAAAGGAGGTAACACTTCTCGGTTATGGAAAGATTATTTGATCTGGACATGCAGTTGGTACATGATGTGATATTGCTTGCAATTGCAGTATTTTTCCTGTTCCTTGCAATGAGCTATCTGCTCTTTAACCCGGTTCGAAAGATGCTGGAAGACCGTAAGTTAAAGATCAGGACTGAGCTGGATGACGCTGCAGCAGACAAAAGTGATGCAGCTGCACTGAAAGCGCAGTATGAGGAAAAGCTGAAAGGCATTGACAAGGAAGCAGAGGAGATCCTTTCGGAGGCAAGGCAGAAAGCGCTTCGAAATGAAGCGAAGATCGTGGAGGAGGCGAAGGAAGAGGCCGCACGTATCATTGCCCGTGCCAATGAGGAAGCATTGCTTGAGAAGAAACGCGTAGTTGACGAGATGAAGCAGGAGATGATCGCTGTAGCATCCGCTATGGCAGCAAAGGTCATCAGTGCAAACATCGATGTCAATATTCAGAACCAACTGGTCGATGAGACAATAAAGGAAATGGGTGATTCAACATGGCTAAGCTAGTATCCAAAACATACGGTGATGCATTGTTTGAATTAGCAGTGGAATCCAGCCAGTTAGATTCGTTTTTGGAGGAGGCCAAGGCTGTACGCTCGGTGTTGGAGCGTCACGATGAGCTAAATCGACTGATGAATCATCCGAAGATCGTAAAAGAGGAAAAAATCGCGACACTGGAGAATATCTTCAAGGGCCGCATCAAGGATGAGCTGGTGGGCTTGCTTCGGATGTTAGTGGAAAAAGACCACTATAACGACACCCCCGCTGTACTTGAATATTTTATAGAGCAGGCGAAGGAATACAAACATATCGGCACTGCTTATGTCACCACAGTGATGACACTGGGTGAGATCCAGAAAGCAAACCTTGTGGAAAAGCTTCTGGCCACCACAGATTATGTGGAATTTGAAATGCACTATGAGGTAGACCCTTCTCTCATCGGGGGAATGGTCGTCCGCATTAAGGACCGTGTCGTTGACAGCAGTATCAAGAGCAAGCTGGCAGCGCTCAGTTCTGAATTATCAAAAATACAGTTGAAAGTAGGTGAATGCGCTCCATGAATTTGAGACCAGAGGAAATCAGTTCCGTGATCAAGGAGCAGATCGCCCGTTACGCGTCAACGCTTGAGGTGGCTGACGTTGGTACTGTCATTCAGGTGGCAGACGGAATCGCGCGTATCCATGGACTGGAAAACGCGATGCAGGGCGAGCTTTTGGAATTCCCGGGCGAAGTATATGGAATGGTATTGAACCTTGAAGAGGATAATGTTGGTGCCGTATTACTCGGAGCTAACAAGAACATCAACGAGGGTGATACTGTTAAGACCACCGGTCGTGTGGTAGAGGTTCCCGTCGGAGACGCAATGATCGGTCGCGTGGTAAACGCACTTGGACAGCCGATCGATGGCAAGGGACCCATCCAGACAGATAAATATCGACCGATCGAGCGAGTGGCAAGCGGCGTTATTTCAAGAAAATCCGTAGATACTCCGCTCCAGACCGGTATTAAGGCGATCGATTCCATGGTTCCCATCGGACGTGGACAGCGTGAGCTGATCATCGGTGACAGACAGACCGGTAAGACAGCGATCGCGATCGATACGATCATCAATCAAAAAGGGCAGGGTGTGAAGTGTATCTATGTAGCCATCGGTCAGAAGGCTTCTACCGTAGCATCCATCGTAAATACCCTTGAGGAGTTCGGCGCAATGGCATATACCACCGTCGTAGCTTCCACCGCCAGTGAGCTGGCACCTTTACAGTATATTGCACCGTACGCAGGATGCGCCATCGGTGAGGAATGGATGGAGAACGGCGAGGACGTTCTGGTTGTGTATGATGACTTAAGTAAGCATGCAACCGCATACCGTACACTCTCTTTGCTCCTCCGCAGACCGCCGGGACGTGAAGCATATCCGGGTGATGTCTTCTATCTGCACTCCAGACTTCTGGAGCGGGCAGCCCGTCTGTCTGACAAGCTGGGCGGCGGTTCCTTAACCGCACTTCCCATCATCGAGACACAGGCAGGAGACGTATCGGCGTACATTCCGACAAACGTGATCTCCATTACAGATGGACAGATCTACCTGGAGACAGAGATGTTCAACGCCGGATTCCGTCCTGCGATCAATGCCGGACTTTCCGTATCCCGTGTAGGTGGTTCTGCACAGATCAAGGCCATGAAGAAGATCGCAGCGCCCATCCGTACCGAGCTTGCCCAGTACACAGAGCTTGCAGCGTTCTCACAGTTTGGTTCCGAGCTGGACGATGCCACAAAAGAGACACTGGCACAGGGAACCCGTCTGCAGGAGATGTTAAAGCAGCCGCAGTACAAGCCCATGCCGGTAGAAAACCAGGTTGTCATCATCTACGCAGCCACCAAGCGGTATCTGCTGGATATTCCGGTGGATGATGTGCTTCGCTTTGAGGGCGAGCTGATCGAGTTCATTGCCACAAAGTATCCGGAGATCCTGGAATCTATCCGAGAGACAAAGCAGATGGATGAGGAAACGGAAAAGAAGCTGATCCAGGCGATCGAAGAGTGTAAAAAATCTTTTAAGTAGAAACAAAGGCGGTGAAAAAATATGGCTTCGATGAGAGACATCAAGCGCAGAAAAAGCAGCATACAGAGTACGCAGCAAATCACAAAAGCCATGAAATTAGTTTCTACCGTAAAGTTGCAGAAGGCAAAGCTTCATGCTGAGGCCACAGATCCGTATTTTAACCATATGTACCAGACGGTGACATCCATTCTCGCAAAGTCCGGTAACATCAACCATCCGTACCTGACACCCGGCGTATCTGACAAGATCGCGGTGGTGGTCATCACCTCAAATCGTGGACTGGCAGGCGGATACAACGCAAATGTTACCAAGCTTGTAACCAACAATCAGGACCTTCTTCCCAAGGATAAGGTGGAGGTGTTCTGCATCGGAAGCAAGGGACGTGAAGCATTAGAGCGCTATGGCTACCATATTAAGGAGGATCACTCCGAGATTATGGAAGCACCCGCCTATGAGGATGCAGCGGCTGTCTGCGCCCGGGTGCTGGATGCGTTCACCAAAGGAGAGATCGGACAGATCTATCTCGCATATACACATTTTAAAAATACGGTCGTTCATGTGCCGAAGCTGATGAAGCTGCTTCCGGTGGAGTTCTCCGAGGAGGAGATCCAGGCAGCGGATGACAAGCTGATCATGAACTATGAGCCCAATGTGGAAGAGGCTTTAAATCTGATCATTCCCAAATATGTCACCAGTATTTTTTACGGTGCGTTAGTGGAAGCACTTGCCAGCGAAAACGGAGCCAGAATGCAGGCAATGGATTCAGCTACAAGTAATGCGGAAGACATGATAAGTGATTTGTCTTTGAAATACAATCGTGCGCGTCAGGGTTCGATCACCCAGGAATTGACGGAGATCATTGCCGGCGCGGAAGCGATCAGTTATATAATAATAGAAGGAGTGAAACAATGGCAGAAAATATTGGAAAAATCACTCAGATCATTGGTGCGGTCCTGGATATCAAATTCCCTGAGGGAAAGATCCCGGAGATCAACGAGGCCATCGAGATCACCCGTAAAAACGGTGAGCGTCTGGTCGTTGAGGTTGCATCGCACCTGGGTGATGATACCGTAAAATGTATTGCCATGGGTCCCACTGACGGACTGGTGCGCGGCATGGATGCGAAAGCAACCGGTGCTCCCATCACCGTACCTGTCGGTGAGAATACACTGGGACGTATCTTCAATGTTCTCGGTGAGCCCATTGATGAGCAGCCGGCTCCCACTGATGTGGAGTACATGCCCATTCATAGACCCGCTCCCAGCTTTGAGGAACAGGCAACATCTTCTGAGATGTTAGAGACCGGTATCAAGGTCGTAGATCTGCTCTGCCCCTATCAGAAGGGTGGAAAGATCGGTCTGTTCGGAGGTGCAGGAGTAGGAAAGACCGTACTGATCCAGGAGCTGATCCACAACATTGCGACAGAGCATGGTGGATACTCCGTATTTACCGGCGTAGGTGAGCGTACCCGTGAGGGTAACGATCTCTACTACGAGATGAAGGAATCAGGCGTTATCGATAAGACCACCATGGTATTCGGACAGATGAATGAGCCGCCCGGAGCGCGTATGCGTGTGGGCTTAACCGGACTGACGATGGCAGAATATTTCCGTGACAAGGGTGGGAAGGACGTGCTGCTGTTCATCGACAACATCTTCCGTTTTACCCAGGCAGGATCAGAGGTATCCGCGTTACTTGGACGTATGCCTTCAGCTGTAGGTTATCAGCCTACCTTACAGACAGAGATGGGTGCGCTCCAGGAGCGTATCACATCCACAAAGAACGGTTCCATCACTTCCGTTCAGGCCGTCTATGTGCCTGCGGACGACTTGACAGACCCGGCACCGGCAACTACCTTTGCACATTTGGATGCCACCACCGTATTGGAGCGTTCCATCGCAGCACTTGGTATTTATCCCGCTGTAGATCCGCTGGCATCCACTTCCCGTATCCTCGATCCCCGTATCGTAGGAGAGGAGCACTTTAAGGTAGCCCGCGGCGTTCAGGAGATCTTGCAGAAGTATAAGGAATTACAGGATATCATCGCGATCCTCGGTATGGACGAGTTGTCAGAAGATGACAAGGTTGTTGTAAACCGTGCGCGCAAGATCCAGAGATACCTGTCCCAGCCGTTCCATGTAGCAACCCAGTTTACCGGAATGGAAGGAAAGTATGTGCCCATCGCCGAGACCATTCGTGGTTTCAAGGAGATTCTGGAAGGAAAGCACGACGATATTCCTGAGGGACTGTTCCTGAATGCAGGTTCCATCGATGAAGTACGCGCCCGCATGAAATAGGGGGTAGTGTATGGCAGATGAAAGCAGAAATTTTCAGGTAGAGATCATCACACCCGAGCGTGTCTTCTACACCGGTGAGGCGACCATGATCGAGTTCACCTCCGTGGAGGGAGACATGGGTGTATACAAAAATCATATCCCGCTGACAACCGTGCTTGCTCCCGGTATCGTTACGATCACCGAGGAGGACGGACAAAAGAAAGCGGCCGTACACTCCGGATTTGCGCAGATCCTCGGGGATAAGGTCACACTCCTTGCGGAGATCGCCGAGTGGCCCGATGAGATTGACTGGGATCGTGCCGAGGCAGCTAAACGGCGTGCCGAGGAGCGTCTGGCGGCAAAGGCGGAAAACACCGATATGGTGCGTGCAGAGCTGGCGCTGCGCAGAGCGTTGGTGCGTATCAGCTTGCGGTAGAAACAAATGAAAAAGCTGTTCTCCCTTGGGAGAATGGCTTTTTTCTTAAGAAATCGAAAAGAAACTGAAAAAAGTGTATGAAATCGGCAAGAAAAATGATAAACTATTATTTAGTGGTATTTTGCCGCAAAATCTTTGAGAGTAAGGGGTTTACTTGTGAGAGAGAGACTGGGATTAAATGCACTTACAAATGAAATACCGATCGGTACGTACCGGAACATGATCGATCCGGTGCTGATCTCAAAAACACACGGTGTCAGCGGAAAGCTGTCCATTGCATCCGAACTGGAGCGTTATGATACGATCGGCAAGGATTGTGTGGCAGTCTGTGTGAATGATCTGGTGGCTGCAGGTGCAAAGCCGTTGTTTTTTTATGACACGATCTCCTGTGCGAGACCGAAAAAAGATAAGATCGAGGATCTAGAGGCAGGAGCGCGCGCTTCCTGTGAGGAGCTGGGCATCACCTATGCAGGTAGTGAGATCATGGAATTGCCCGACATCTTCCACTATGACCAGTATGATATGGTGGGCTTTGCGGTAGGGATCCTGGACAGAGCCACGGTGAAGGATAACCTGCCCATCAAGCGGTCGGATGTGATCATGGGAATTGCCTCGGATGGTTTACATAACAATGGATATGTGGCGGCAAAGAAAAAGCTTTTTTTGACGAAGACCAGCATGGAGGTCTACTATGAGAATCTGGAGAGTACTCTGGGCGAGCTTCTCATGCAGCCTACGCGCTGTTATCAGAAGGTGCTCGAAGCGATCCATCAGGCCGGAATACCGGTCAGTCATTGTATTCAGGTGGCGCATGGCGGACTTGACGCAGCGCTGCATAAGCTGCTGCCGGCGGACTGCGGGGCGGTGATCAAACAGCCGAAGCAGAATATTCCTTCTTTGTATATGGTGCTTCATCAGGATGGCAATATGTCTCTTGAGCAGCTGCGCGGCGTCTGCAATATGGGTGTCGGAATGCTGTTTATTGTGTCGGAGAAGGATGCGGACCGTGTGATCGACATTATTGATGAGTGCGGTGAACGGCCAGTGCCGCTTGGATTGATCGAAAAACCCGGCACAGAGATTCGTTACGTATAAGGAAGGAAATAGGAACCAATGAGTTCACAGGATAAATTAGAGAAAGTATTGCGTGATATTCATGTGCTGATCTCCCGGAGCGAGGTATATGACAAGGATCGCATCATCGTAAATAAACAGGATATGTTTGGCCTGATCGATCGGCTCAATGTGAGCATTTATGAGATCATGGAGGATTATGAGCTCACAAAGCAGAGCCGGGACAAGGCAGAGCGGGAGCATAAAAAGCAGGGTGATAAGATCATCTGGGATGCCAGCCGCAAGGCGGAGGATATCTATGCGGCATCCGTCATGTACACCGATGAGGCGCTGAATCATATCCAGGCGATCATGGACGAGTCCACGGAGCAGATCAAAGAGATCCAGAACGCCATGCTAAAGGATCTGGAGGAGAAAAAGCAGATCGTGCGAACGAATCAGCTGGAATTAAAATCACAGCTGCAGGATCTGGTAGATACGGAAAAGTATCTGTCTCTGATCGAGGAGCGCAACAAGGAGATCGAGCGTGAAAAAGAAAAGCACGGCAGAAGATTTGGACAGCCAAAGGAAAAGAGCCAGTTTGCGGACGTAAAAACGGAGATCCGGATCAACAAGGAATATTTCCGGAATGCCGGTATTGAGTTGGAGGATGACAAGGAGTCTGCAGATCAGGAAACGGCGGCCGGACCGGATGCCGGAAAAACCGGATCCGGAGAAAAGACTTCAGAAAAGAAAGAGTTTCCAGAAGAACTGCCGGAGCTTGGCATTTCAGAAACAAAAGAGCTGGACATTGATCTGTCCGGTGTAGAATGGGATGTGGATGGACTCGATGACCCGGAACCGGCAAAGGATGCGGGAGAGGAAGAGACCGGACATCGAAAAAGACATTTTTTCAAGCGATAATACTAAGAAAAGAAGAACTTGGGGGCAATAGAAAAAAATCTGTTGCCCTTTTTCCTATTTCCATATAAAATGGGTTTAAAAATGTGAATGAATTCAAGGGAGGAAAAAAGTATGAAGTTATACGATGGCGGTGTCTATCTTGTAAATGAGAGCGAGATCATTGCAGACACCAGCGAAGCAGCGGCAATCCTTAACAGCAAAACAGGAAGTGCCCCTGCGAAAGAGGAAGCAAAAAAAGGAACCCTTGCTTACAATATCTTAAAGGAGCACAATACCTCCGGCAGCATGGACGAGCTGCAGATCAAATTTGATAAGCTTACCAGCCATGATATTACCTTTGTCGGTATTATTCAGACTGCACGTGCTTCCGGACTGGAAAAGTTCCCGATCCCCTATGTGCTGACAAACTGCCATAATTCTCTGTGTGCAGTTGGCGGAACCATCAACGAGGATGATCACATGTTTGGTCTCAGCTGTGCGAAAAAGTATGGCGGAGTTTATGTTCCCCCTCATCAGGCCGTGATCCATCAGTATGCCCGTGAGATGCTTGCCGGCGGCGGAAAGATGATCCTTGGATCTGATTCACATACCCGTTACGGAGCTCTTGGAACGATGGCCATGGGCGAAGGCGGACCCGAGCTTGTCAAACAGCTGTTGTCCCAGACCTATGACATCAAGATGCCCGGCGTGGTAGCCGTATATTTAAAGGGAAGCTTAAAGCCCGGAGTCGGACCGCAGGACGTTGCCATTGCCATTATCGGAGAGGTATTTGACAAGGGTTATGTCAAGAATAAAGTGATGGAGTTTGTAGGCCCCGGCGTTGCAAACTTAAGTGTAGATACACGTATCGGTATTGATGTTATGACGACTGAGACCACCTGTCTGTCTTCCATCTGGAGTACGGATGACAAGGTGAAGGAGTGGTACGACATCCACGGCAGAAGCGAGGATTTCAAGGAGATCCATCCGGCACCGGTCAGCTACTATGATGGCTGCATCGAGATCGATCTGGATGAGATCGAGCCGATGATCGCGATGCCCTTCCATCCCAGCAACGCGTACACCATCCGTGAGCTGAACGCAAACCTGATGGATATTTTAGATGACTGTGAGAAGCGGGCAAAAGTCAGCTTCAACGGTGCAGTCGATCTGAATCTGAAGGAAAAAGTACGCAATGGAAGATTGTATGTGGATCAGGGTATCATTGCAGGCTGTGCAGGCGGTGGATTTGAGAATATCTGTGACGCAGCAGACATTCTGGCAGGTGCAAGCATCGGACCGGATGAGTTTACCTTAAGCGTTTATCCGGCAAGTATGCCTGTTTATATGGAGCTGGTCAAGAACGGTGCCGCTGCAAAGATCATGCAGACAGGTGCAGTCCTTAAGACTGCTTTCTGCGGACCGTGCTTTGGTGCAGGAGATACGCCTGCAAATAATGGATTTTCTATCCGTCATTCCACACGTAACTTCCCGAATCGTGAGGGCTCAAAGGTACAGAACGGTCAGATCGCATCCGTAGCACTGATGGATGCCCGTTCCATTGCAGCAACGGCTGCAAACAAGGGATATCTGACTCCTGCAACTGATTTCGATGTAAACTATACAAAACCGAAGTATTTCTTTGATAAGACCATTTACGAGAACCGTATTTATGACAGCAAGGGCGTGGCACATCCCGAGGAGCCCATCAAGCTCGGACCCAACATCAAGGATTGGCCGGAAATGTCTGCACTTACCGAGAATCTGCTGTTAAAGGTAGTTTCCGAGATCCATGATCCGGTAACGACCACAGACGAGCTGATCCCTTCCGGTGAGACCTCCTCTTATCGTTCCAATCCGCTGGGACTGGCAGAGTTTACGCTTTCCCGAAAGGATCCGGACTATGTTCCCCGTGCGAAAGAGGTACAGAAGGCAGAGAAGGCACGTATCGCAGGCGGACATCCCTGTCAGGAGCTTCCGGAGCTGAAGGCTGTTATGAGTGTAGTAAAGACGAAGTTCCCTGAGGCAAGTCATGAAAATTTCGGTATCGGAAGCACGATCTTTGCCGTGAAGCCGGGTGACGGATCTGCCCGCGAGCAGGCGGCTTCCTGCCAGAAGGTGCTTGGCGGATGGGCAAACATTGCCAATGAGTATGCGACTAAGCGTTACCGTTCAAATCTGATCAACTGGGGTATGCTTCCTTTTATTATCCCCGAGGGCGAGCTTCCTTTTGCAAACGGTGATTATATCTGGGTTCCCGGTATTCGCAAAGCAGTAGAAGAGAAGGCGGATGTGATCACAGCATACGCAGTAAAGAACGGAGAGTTAAAGGAGTTCACCATGACACTTGGTGATCTGACAGATGATGAGCGTGAGATCATCTTAAAAGGATGTCTCATTAACTATAACCGTGTTTCATAGAAGGTTGTTTTAGCCGGATTCTAAAGGAGATTTCAATGGAAGAAGACAAAGAAAAGAATTCCGTCAAGCGTTCAGACTGGGATATCCGTCCCTATCTGGCCATCGGCGCATTGATTTTTTTGGTGTTTTGCTGTTGTATTGCGGTATTTACAGTGATCTTTAAATATGCCGCATTGAAGAAAGCCCTTGCCGTGATCATGGGTGTTCTGCAGCCAATCCTGATCGGAGCAGTTCTGGGATATCTGTTCAATCCGTTGATGCGGCGGATCGATACCGCCCTTTGTGCCCTCATCCTTCCGGAGGTGAAAGACCGGGAGAACGCAAAGCACGGGATCCGCACGGTGTCAAGCATTGTGACGCTTCTCATTTTTCTTGGATTGTTTGGCCTGATCATTTATATGATCGTTCCGGCCCTGATCGAGAGTGTTGTGAATCTGGTCAATACGATGTCCGCGAATGTAGAGCATTTTATTGCATGGTACGATGAACTTTCCATTCCCGGAAAAGGCTCCGGCGAGTGGGAAGGGTATCTGCTCATGGCAGCAGAGTATATAGAGGACTGGTTCAACAATACACTGCTTCCGCAGCTGCAGGATTTCACGCAGTGGAAGGACTATGTGGCAAGCATTACACTCAGCGCCATCAACGTGGTGTTGGTACTCAAAAATGTGATCATCGGTCTGATCGTATCTATTTATGTGCTTATGGAAAAAGAGCGCTTTGAGGGTCAGGCGAAAAAGATCATTTATGCGGTGTTACCCATTAGACAGGCAAACACATTGATCCAGATCGTACACAAGGTAGACCAGATCTTTGGCGGATTCATCATCGGAAAGATCATAGATTCCATTATCATCGGTATCATCTGCTTTATCGGATGCTCGATCCTGCGGATGCCCTACACACTTCTGATCAGTGTCATCATTGGTGTTACGAATGTGATCCCGTTTTTTGGACCGCTCATTGGAGCGATCCCGTGTCTGATCATCGTGACGATCACGGATCCTTTGCACGGTCTGTATCTGCTGATCTTTGTCCTGGTTTTACAGCAGGTGGACGGAAACATCATCGGACCAAAGATCCTGGGTGATTCGACGGGTCTTTCCTCCTTTTGGGTCATTTTCGCGATCATGGTCGGCGGCGGACTGTTTGGATTTGTCGGAATGCTTTTCGGTGTACCGACCTTTGCGGTCATTTATTACCTGATCCAGCGTTTTATTTCCTATCTGCTGGGGCGTAAGGGGCTTCCCTCGAAGTCACTGGATTATACAGTTGTCACGCACGTTGATCCGGAAACAAAAAAGCTTTGCACCGGTGACTGGGTGCGAAATGAACCTTTTCAGTTTGGTAGGAAAAAGAGGAAAAAAGAAGAGAAAAAATAGATGAAAGCAGCAGGAAAACGATCGGTTTTCTGCTGCTTTTTTTTGACATGAAAGGCTGACTATGTTAAGATAGAGTGTAAGTATACCTGGATCACAGAATGAAAAAAAGTGACTGCAAAAACGCAGAAGACAGATACAAAAGTCACTTGGCAGTATGAGGTGAACATTTTGGATAAATATGAATATAAGCTAAAACTGGATGAGATAGAAACGCTTGCCGGCGAAAAGGATTATGCGGCGGCAGCGCAGATCGCCGACAGCATTAACTGGCGCAAGGTGCGAAATGTCAATTCGCTGATGCTGGTGGGAGAGGTGTATCAGCAGACCGGTCGTTATGAGGACAGCAAAGAATTGCTGCTGATGGCCTATGACCGTTCGCCCATCGGTAAAAAGATCATTTACCGTCTGGCGGAGATCGCCATCGAAGCAAAACAGTTTGAAGAGGCGCAGGAGTACTACGATGAGTTTGTGGAGATCGCGCCTCATGATACGTTAAAATATATTTTGCGATATCGTCTGAGCCAGGCGAAGGGAGAACCGGTCACTGCCCAAATCGATATCTTAAATGAGTTAAAAGAACAGGAATATACTGAGGAATGGGCTTACGAGCTGGCCTATCTTTATCACCAGGCAGGGATGACAGACAAGTGCATCGAGGCATGTGACGAGTTGATCCTGTGGTTTGGCGATGGTCCTTATGTAGAAAAAGCATTGGAATTAAAGATGCTTTATGAGCCTCTCAGTCAGGAGCAGGAGGACAAATACCGCCAGTTTCGCAAAATGAGGGACGGCATGATCGAGGTTCGGCCGGATGAATATCTGGAATCCGGTGAGATCATCAACAATACGATCCAGATTCCTGAGGTGCATGTGAATGCTGACCGGTTTAATACCCAGAATCTTCAGGAGGAGCTTGCCCGCGGGATTCAGCAGATCATGGATGCCACGGAAAAAGAAACCGTTACGGACACCATGGATCAGATCAAAAAGATGGTGGGGGACATTCCTTATCTTCAGCCTCTTTTGTCGGAGGAAAACCCGCAGGAGCAGGCAGAACCGGGGCAATATTATGAGACAGATGAGGAGATCGACGGCTCCATCAACCTGAATTTTCAGGAGATTTTAGAAGAAGAATATGATGGACAGATCTCTTTGGCACTTCCGAATGGCGGCGCAAGTGAGCCGCAGGTGAGCGGACAGATGACCATCGAGGATGTCCTTGCAGAGTGGGAGAAAACAAAGCGCGCGGCAGAGGCTGCCATGGAGGACGCGCAGCAGCGAAAGCTGGAGTCTGCAAAGAAGCGTGCCCTGCAGGAGACCGGCGATCTGATGGAACGTTTGGCGGCAGTGATCCCGCAGCTGGATGCAGGCGCAACTACAAAGGATCTGGTAGAGCAGGCATATGGTGAGGTGACGGAGGAATCTGTGGAGCGTGCATCCCGTGCACTGGCAGATGCCAATGAACGACTGCAGGAAGAGATCGACCGGCTGCAGGCGGATCAGGCAGCCGACCAGGAGACGGCTGACAAAGAGGCGGAGGAGGATCTGCCGGAAGAACCCTTGGCAGAGGAAGCACAGGAAACAGATGCCATTGATGCGATCGATCAGGCACTGGCAGAAGAACTGGCGGCAGAAGGACTTCAGATGTATGAGGATCCTGAACCGGAACCGGAAATGCTGCAGCAGTCCGGTATCCGAAGAGAATTGAGCCATCCGGTGGAAACGCATGCAACAAAGGCATTTCCGGATATCTCCGGAATACTGTCAACCGCAGCATTTGGCGCAGCGGCAGCAGCTGCTGATCCGGATATGCCGGCAGGCATTGAGCCGGATCTTTCGCTGATGGAAGAGCAGGGAACCAATGAAACGGCGGAGGCATCTGAAGCAGCGGAAGACCGCATGCAGCAGGTATTCTCAGACTGGGAGGCAATGAAGGATCCCACGACACCCCTGCCGGAGATCAGTATGGATCTGTTTGATGAAATGCCGGCAGCACCGGCTGCATCAAAGGCATCCTTTAACGGGATTAAAAAGCTGGATGCGGAAATGTCAAAACGGTTTTCGTATTTTGCAAAAGTGGATGGAATGGAAGCCCAGATCTGTCGTGCATTGACGGGCTGTGGTGCTTATCTCTCCGGGATCAGCCAGACGGAAGGAGGAAATCTGGTCATCGAGGGTGCATCCGGATGCGGAAAGACGATGCTGGCAACGAATCTGGTAAAAACACTTCAGCAGCTGCTGGATCAGTCCGGCAGACAGATTGGAAAGATCAATGGCGATGCGCTGAACCATAAAGATATTCCTTCACTGATGGAAAAGATCAACGGTGGATATCTGATCATAGAGCATGTGGGTGATCTTACAAGAGAAACACTGGGCAAGCTGTCATCTTATCTGGATCAGCATCCGGCGGAGCTTTTAGTCATCCTGGAGGATGACAAGGATCATATCGCGCAGGCGCTGGGCAAGCATGAGGGCTTTGCGGCAAAATTCCGTGAGCGGATCACGATCCCTTATTTCACAAATGATGAGCTGGTTGAATTTGCAAAAACGTATGCGGAGGAAAATGGCTATGGCATTGATGCAATGGCGGTGCTTGCACTGTATACGCGGATCAGTAATATCCAAAAGCTCGATCAGGCAACAACGCTTGTGGAGGTGAAGGAGATCGTTGATGAGGCGATCGATCATGTAGAGCGGGGAGGCCTGAAGAAGGTATTTGGTATTCTGACATCCAAGCGCTACGATGAAAATAATTACGTAATCCTTCGAGAGAAGGATTTTGAGGATTGATCCAAATAATAAACAAAAGGGAGACGGGAACTATGGGAAATTTTACAGAACTGGACATGTATCTTTTTGGGCAGGCAACACATTATGACATCTACAAGAAATTTGGTGCGCATCTGACGAAGGTGAAGCGCAAATCCGGTGTCATGTTTGATCTGTGGGCACCTCATGCAAAGCGTGTGTGGGTATTTGGTACATTTAATGACTGGGATGAGACCAGCCATGAGATGAAGCGCTTAGAGCCGACAGAGTGTGGTATTTTCGAGCTGTTTGTGCCGGGTGTCATGAAGGGTGATATGTACAAATATATCATCGAGACACAGGAAGGAAACCTGCTTTACAAAGCAGATCCCTACGCAAACCAGGCGGAGCTTCGCCCGGGAACCGCGTCTGTTGTAACGGACATTGATCATTTCAAATGGACCGATGATGAGTGGCTTGCACAGCGTGCCGAAAAGGACGTATTCAAAGAGCCGATGGCGATCTTAGAGGTTCATCCGGGATCCTGGATGAGACATCCGAACCGGGAGGACGATGGATTTTATACGTATCGTGAATTTGCGGAGTCGCTGATCAAATATGTGAAAGAGATGGGGTATACCCACGTAGAGCTCATGGGTATTTCCGAATATCCCTATGATGGTTCCTGGGGCTATCAGGTGACCGGCTACTATGCGCCGACCTCCCGTTACGGCTCTCCGGAGGATTTTGCATATCTGGTCGATCAGCTTCATAGGAATAAGATCGGAGTCATTTTGGACTGGGTACCGGCTCATTTTCCGCGCGATGCACATGGACTGGCAACCTTTGACGGAACCTGCCTGTACGAGTATGGTGATCCGCGCATGGGCGAGCATCCGGACTGGGGCACAAAGATCTTTGATTACGGAAAAAATGAGGTAAAGAATTTCCTGATCGGAAGTGCGCTCATGTGGATCGAGCAGTACCATGTAGACGGGTTGCGTGTGGACGCGGTTGCTTCCATGCTTTATCTGGATTACGGCAAACAGGATGGACAGTGGATCGCGAATAAGTACGGCGAGAATAAGAACCTGGAGGCGATCGAGTTCTTCCGCCACATCAATACACTGATCACCGGACGCAATAAGGGTGCTATCATGGTGGCTGAGGAGTCTACCGCATGGCCGATGGTGACCGGAAAAGCGGAGGACGGCGGCCTGAACTTCTCCATGAAGTGGAACATGGGATGGATGCATGACTTCCTTGATTACATGAAGCTGGATCCTTATTTCCGTAAGGATAACCACTATAAGATGACCTTTGCCATGAGCTATAACGAGAGCGAGAAATACATCCTTGTGCTTTCGCATGACGAGGTGGTTCATCTGAAGTGCTCCATGATCAATAAGATGCCCGGACTGGACGGCGATAAGTTTGCAAACCTGCGGCTGGCATATACATTTTTTATGCTGCATCCCGGAAAGAAGCTCCTGTTCATGGGACAGGATTTTGCACAGCTGCGTGAGTGGAGTGAGGAGCGTGAGCTGGATTGGTTCCTTTTGGCAGAAAAGCCGCATCAGCAGATCCACGAATATATGAAGACATTGTTACATATGTACCATAAGTATCCGGCAATGTATGAGCTGGATCATGAGTGGGGCGGATTTGAGTGGATCAATGCGGATGATACGGAGCGCAGTATCTACAGCTTCATCCGTAAGTCCTCCGACGGCAAAAAATGTCTGGTCTGTGTCATGAACTTTACACCGGTAGCCAGACCGGATTACCGCGTGGGCGTACCGCAGGCAGGTGGCTATAAGCTCATCTTAAACTCTGATGAAGAACGGTTTGGCGGAACCGGAGCTGAGATACCCAAGCGCTTCCGCGCGAAGAAAGGAGAATGGGACGGTCAGCCCTATTCCATCGGTTATCCGCTGCCGCCTTTTGGAGCAGCCATTTTCTCCTTTGATTATAAAGAACCGAAAAAATAAGACGTTTGTATTAGGGTCACCTCAG
Organism: bacterium; assembly: GCA_028727105.1. Lineage (GTDB taxonomy): Bacteria > Bacillota > Clostridia > Lachnospirales > Lachnospiraceae > W0P33-017. Next base: position 19,407 of record JAQYOU010000164.1, on the reverse strand, counting down.
TGAGGTGGCTCTAATTTTTTTTGATTTTTCGCCGAAATATTTATCATCAGTAGATGATTGCGAAACTCATTCATTACGTGAACAGGTCATGCGAGACACATGTATGGCAGGCACGCATTCCCAATATACGTTGTAGAGGTTCTTCGCAATTTTTTATTAGCATAAAAAAGGAGCAGCAGTATGCAGATTGAACATATAGAACAAAAAGGGATCTTCAAACATGCCAAAGTGAGTGGAGGACAGGAGCTGGCGGCGGTCGATAAGAAGGATCAGCAAATAAAAAAACAGGACATTTTGACTGGCTCCGTGCCAGTTACACAGGCGGTGACCTATCAGAAGCCGGAACAGGAACCGGAAACGGTGTTTCAGGAGATCAAAAATAATGCGAGTGGAAAAGATGCCGTACAGATGAAAAACGAGATGCTGGTAGGTGCGGATACTTCTTCTCCGGAGAGTGTGAAGGAGATGGAAAAAGACGGTTTTTCCCTGCCGGATACGGATATCCATACCGTTGTCACGGAAACGGATAAGATCCGGATGCAGCTGGCAAAAGCCGGTAAGGATACCAGCTATTTTACCGGGGAGCTGAGTGCGGAGCAGATCGCACAGATCACCGGATCCGCAGAAATGGCTGCACAGTATGAACGTGCATTTGAGCAGGCAGAGGCGATCAAACCCCTGAGCGAGGGGGCGCTGAAATATATGCTGGATAATCATTTAGAACCTACCATCAGCAATATATACCGCGCGCAGTTTAACGGCGCGTACAGCTATGTGGCAGGACCGGAAGAGATTCCGGATCAGCCGCGTCTTACACAGCAGATGGAAAGGGTTTTGTCAACGGCAGGACTTTCGCTGTCTCAGGAAAATCTGAATGCCTGCAAGTGGCTTGCAGCAAATGAGATTTCCGTGACGCCGGGAAATGTCAGCAGTCTTCTTGCGCTGCAGCAGCTGCAGATTCCTTTTGACCGTGAGAACCTGATGTCAGCCATGCAAGCAGCGGTGCTTGAGGATCAAACTCCGGCGGATGCGTGCCTGATCGACAGCGCTTCCTTGCTTTCAAGGGCAGAAGAGGCCATGCAGGTTCTTGACAGCACAACGGATCAGGAGCTTGCCTATGTCCTGGAGCAGGGACAGGAGCTTACCATAGAAAATCTGAAAGAGGCGCATAACCTGATCACCAGCGGTCTGGTTTCCGGGGAGCTGACCGGGGTAGAAAACGGGCAGGAAGTATTTTCGAAGAACGGGCTGTCACTTATAGAGGCGCGCAGAATGCTGGAGGAGACCCGCCTGTCCATGACGACGGAAGCGAATTACAGCCTGCTGCGGCGCGGAATGGAGATAGAGATCCGACCTCTTGTGGAACTGGTGGAGGATCTAAAGCTGCAGGAGCAGGATTATTACAGACAGCTGCTGGCAGCTGACGGAAGTGAAGTGACCAGTGATCAGGTCCGCTTGTTTCAGGACACGATAGAGATCGCGGAGCAGCTAAAGACAATGCCTGCTTATGCGCTTGGAAGCAGTCTCTATGACGGAACACTGCAGAGCTTATACACGGAGGGGGCGAGAGTACAGGCAGATCAGAAGGCGGCAGGCGAGGCATATGAAGCCTTGATGACTGCGCCCCGGGCCGATCTGGGGGATTCGATTCAAAAAGCCTTCCGAAATGTGGATGACATTCTGCAGGAGATTGGTATGGAACAGACCAGGGGCAATGCACGTGCAGTGCGCATTCTGGCATATAACCGGATGGAGATCAATGAGCAGTCGGTGCTTTCGATGAAGCTTGCGGACCAGGAGGTTCAAAAGGCCTTTGACAGTCTGAAACCGGCGGTCGTGCGGGAAATGATCCGGGAAGGGATCAATCCCCTGCACATGCAGATGCATGAACTGAATGAGCAGGCTGATCAGATCCGTCAGCAGATCGGCGGGGCAGATGATCTCACAAAATATAGTGAATATCTGTGGAAGCTGGAGCAAAAACAGGAGCTGACACCGGCGGAGCGGGATTCCTTTATCGGCATTTACCGGCTGATCCATCAGGTGGAGGCCGGTGATGGGGCTGCCATCGGGGCACTGGTAGAACAGGGTGTACCGATCACTATGGGAAATCTGTTGCGAGCAGTACGCAGTGAGAAAAAAAGCGGCATGGATTATCAGGTGGATGAGAGCTTTGGCGGGGTGGAAGGGACCATCAAGGGAGCTTCCATTACCGATCAGATCAACGCCGCTTACCAGACAACGTGTATGCAGGCGGTGCAGCAGCTGGCGAAGGAGCCGGAGCAATTTGCAGAGCTTCTTTCGACAGAGGATTGGAAAGAGCAGACGCCGGAGCAGCTGATGGAGAAGCTGCAGCAGCTGCCTGAAAATGCGGATGACACGGCATATCAGGAAGAAATCCTTAGGGAATTTCATACGGCAGCAGCGGCGCAGACCACGGTGTATGAGATGCTGGAGCAGTACGATGTGCCGGTGACGGTCAATCATGTACTTGCCATGCAGCAGATGATGGCGAATCCCAATGATGCACTGCGTCGCTTTTTCGGTCTGACGGATCAGATCGAATCCGATTACGAACTGTATGCAGCGGTTCCGGGAACGGATGACCAAAAAGCGGCATTGATTTCAGAGATCGCAGAAATAAAAGAAATGCTTCTTCACAAGCTTGGAGAAAACATTCAGACACCGGAGGAGCTTGCAAAAGCACAGGAAACATTAGCAGAAGTGGCAGAGCACTGTGGGCAGACCGTGATGCGTGAGGGAATGACCCGATTGGACGTGCGCCAGTTTCAGCTGATGTGTGCGCAGCTGCATTTATGTGCGGATATGGTGAAAGAAGAGCGCTATCAGATCCCGATCCTGACCAGTGAGGGGGCAGTAGGTGTTCAGCTTCGGATCGTACGCGGAGAAAAGAAAGGCAGCGTGCGTATTACGATGGCAGATTCTGCTTATGGAAAGGTAGCGGCAGAGTTTCGTGCAGAGGAAAAAGGCATCAGAGGCTATCTGGCGTCAGATTCCAGAGAAGCCACCGACCGTTTGCAGCGGGAATTACCTCGTGTGGAGCAATTGCTTGGCGAATTGACCGGAGAGGATACGGAACATGAAGTGCGTGTGATCTTTAGTGAACACTTGGATCTTGTGCATTTTGAACTGTCCGGTAAAAAGAGTGAGCAGCCAAAAGACGAAGCGCAGCGGGAAATCCAGACAAAGGAGCTGTATGGCATTGCGGAAAAAATGATCCTGTTTTTCAAAGAGGGACTTACGAAAGACGTATAAAGAGCCGATATTATTTCATAGAAAAGATGGCCGGTGACAGGGATCGTTGCCGGTAAAAGATCGCAGGGAAGCGCACAAGAAAATACGAGGTGCGAACATGAAAGTAAACCAGAATATATCAGCAGTCATTTCAAATGCTCATCTTCACCGGACAGAAAATAAGCTGACCGCATCGATCGAGCGTTTATCCTCCGGATATAAGATCAATAAGGCAAAAGACAGCCCGGCGGGCATGGCCATCAGCAACAAGATGCGCGCCCAGATCATGGCACTCGACCAGTCAAACAGAAATGCTGCAGACGGAACCAGCGTCATGCAGACTGCAGACGGAGCCCTCAATGAAACGCACGCCATGCTTCAGCGTATGAGAGAACTGTCTGTGCAGGCGGCAACGGATACGATGACGACATCGGACAAGGAAGCCTGCCAGAACGAGATCGAGGCATTGCAGGAAGAGATCGACCGTATTGCAACGGATACGGAATTCAACGGAAAACGGATCCTGGACGGATCCCAGGATTACCGTGTGTATCCCAGCATCGGCACGGATCTGGCAGGTGCTTATATCCGCAATTTCCAGACCTCGGACGAGGTATCTGCAGAAAACTATAAGTTCAACATAACAGCACTTCCGGAGCAGGCAACGATGGGAGTTAGGGTTGCACCGGGGGCTCAAACCGTAGAGATCAACGGATGCAGTGTGGAAATATTGGCCACAGACACTGCGGATGATATTTTTACAAAATTGAAAGATATCGGTGAGACCGCAGGTGTCGCAGTGAAGAGTAATGGAGGCGATTCCTATACACTGACGACGTTTGAGTATGGGAAGCAGGCAAAGATCGACTGCAGCATCAATGATGTTCCTACCACGGCAAAGCCTGCAGAAGGAAAAGATGCCCAGATCGAGATGATCCGTGATACCGACCAGAAAAAGAAGCCGGACGGAACGGGCATGACGGATGCCAATGGGGATCCGGTTCTTTATAAAGAGGGATTTTCCGAGACAGCAACATATCTGTCTGATGGAAAGAAAGTAACAGTCCGTGATCTGAACGGCTTTGAGATGGTCTTTGAGATCGATCCAGAGATGGATACCGGAAAGGTGATGGAGACTGCTTTAAATAACGGTAAAAAACCGGAGATTAACCTGGAGATGACCGACATCGGAAGCATGACACTGCAGATCGGTGCCCACGAAAATCAGGTGGTCGAGGTACGGATCCCGGCTGTCACCTGCGAGGCGCTCTATATTGATGATCTGAACGTGGTCCGCAAGGGCGGTGCAGACAAGGCGCTTGCGGCATTGGATGATGCGATCGCTCAGGTCAGCGAGGTGCGTTCACGCATCGGCGCATATCAGAACCGGCTGGAGTATGCAGTCAGCAGCCTGGATGGAACCGAAGAAAACATGGAAGCTGCGATCTCGCGGATCATGGATACGGATATGGCAGAAGAAATGTCTACCTATTCGAATATGAATGTGCTGGATCAGGCGGCAATTTCTGTGTTGACCCAGGCGAATGACATGCCACAGCAGGTATTACAGCTGCTGCAGTAGCATGTATTGCTGATACGTCCGGACAGGAAGGCTTACGGACGGTAACAGGAAAGGATTTGGGAGACAGAACGAATGACAGATGAAAAGAAAAAAGAGTTTACACGCAGGCTGTCCCAGTGTAATGCCAGTGAGATGATCGTCATCCAGTATGATATCTTTTTTGCGTATCTGGAGGATGCATTGGAAACCTTTGAGTCGGGCGGAGAACCCTTCAAGCAGGCTGTCCGTCACGCAGATGCAGTTTTGCAGCGGCTGCAGGACTCTTTAGACTTTAAATATGAGCTTGCCGGCCAATTGTATCCGCTGTACAATTACAGCCGCAGGCAGCTTGCACTGGCACAGGCAACACACAAGAAAAAGCCCATCTCAAATGCGCGCAATGTCATGAATAAGCTCTATGATGCATTTGCAGCGATCGCTGCAGAGGATAACTCTGAGCCGGTCATGCACAATACACAGGCCGTTTATGCAGGGTACACGTATGGAAGAAATTCACTGAACGAGCAGACCATCGATACATCGCAGCGAAGCCGCGGGTTTCTCGTGTAAAAAAATTTGACGATTGAAAGGGAGGATGGCACACATCCTCCCTTATTGATACTCTTTGACAGAGTTCAGTAAAAAGCGGTAGCGCAGCTGTGCGGAGTTGAGCTGATAAATATAGGCATCGATCAGATCCGGTTCCGTCACATTTGAAAAAGCAGCATAAACATGATCCAATTCTTTTTTGGTGCGTTCCAGATCGTCTAACAGGACGGTGTAGCACGCATCTTTTTTTTGTGTCTGTGGCTGGCGAAACATATGAAGCATCTCATCACGCCCCTTTCTTTTTTATCTATTTCTCATTATAAGCATACCTCTGACAAGTTATGCATAAATAGGCATATTTTACAAAATTCGGAGTAAATTGGTACAAAACAGTCAGGAGGAACTGTATGAACACATCCACAGGAATGATCCTGATCGTCGCCGCCTGCGTATTCGTGCTGGTGATCGGAGTTTTGCGGCGAAAAGCCGCATTTTTGCTGCATTTTCTGGTGCGGATGATCATAGGAGGAATGGCGATCTATGTGACAAACGGATGTCTGGCGTCTGCCGGGATCGGGCTGGCAGTAGGCTTAAATATCTGGAATCTGTTTACGGTCGGATGCCTTGGAACAGGGGGTTTTGGACTTCTTTATGCAATTTTACTGTACATGAACCTGTAGTATCGCGAAAAAATCAGTTTTCGTGATACTACATGGACAAACATACAGGTTTTTCCTATAATCTGCATACGATCTATCAAGAAAAAGGGGGTGTTTCAGATACAGACACGATTGTCAATTCTTGATGCAGAGGTCGGTCCGGGACTCAGCTCCTATTTGCTGCAGCAACCCTTGGGACTGACCCCGGTGCTCTGCAAAAGCTGGGAGGAGCTTTTTGACTCAGACGCAAAGCTTGCCCTTGTGGGGGCTGACTACTGGGGAAACGAGCAGGCAGCAAAGGCGGCGACATCCGGCATAGCTGTTCTGCAGCTGGATGAAGCGCACCTGACGCCCTACCAGCCGGCGGATCTGCTGATCAAGGCTGTGTACCGGATGGCACTGGAGCAGCAGATCTCTTTGCCAGGGGTACTGACTGCCTTGCATGAAAAAGAAGTGGTAGCGGTCTGTTCACCTCATGGCTATGACCTGCAGACGGGGTTTGCAGTCATTTACAGCCTTTTGCGTGCAGATACTGTGCGGACACTGTATTTGGACTTTACGTATTACAATGGTTTTTTTGATGCGGTGTCGGAGGATGTGGGGGATCTGTTTTATGAAATGCATAAGCATCGTGGGACCATGCATGAGATCTTGCACGCAATGGTACAGAAATTCGGGCCGCTGGATTATCTGCCGCCGGTCCGGATGCAGATGGATCTGGATGATCTGACAGGAGAAGACTTTACAGGACTCTTGCAGCGTATTCTGCAGGAAAGTGAATACGAGCTGATCGTGCTGAATCTGCCGGTCAGACCGGCATTCCTTCGGGCGGTATATGGCTGCTGCAGTCGGATGTACAGTCTCCAGCGGGAGGGAAGTCTGTACGAGCGGGCACAGGCCCGCCTGCTGGAGGATCTGCGATCGGAGAGTGGACAAACAGAGCTGTCCGGTCTGCAGGTTGTTCCGATGCCGGCGATCAGTGGAAATTTTTCCATGGATCCGTCGATGTATGAGGCACTGCTGTTTGGCGAGATGGCATCCTTTATCAGACAGATGTTGAAAGGATCTGCCTAAAGAAAGCCAGGGAAACAGGAGAGGAGGCGAGGCAGGATCAGTAGAAACTATACAGAAGAGATAAAAAGCAGGGTTTTGGCACAGATGGATGTGTCAAGGGACGTACCGGATGAAGAGATCTGGGAAATGATCGATGAAGCCATTGCAATGCCGGGGCAGGGCCGCCCGTCGCTTCGGACAAGAGAGGCAGCAAGAGAACAGGTTTTTCATGCGCTTCGCGGGCTGGATGTATTGCAGGAGCTGGTGGAGGATCCGCAGATCACGGAGATCATGGTCAATGGACATGAAAATATATTTTATGAAAAAAGTGGACAGCTGCTCCGGTGGGACAAGCAGTTTTCATCCCGGGAGAAGCTGGAGGATGTGATACAGTCGATCGTTGCGGCAGGTAACCGTATGGTAAATGAAGCTGCACCTATTGTGGATACCAGACTGCGGGACGGATCCCGTGTCAATATTGTACTGGCACCGATTGCCATTGACGGTTCCGTCATTACGATCCGAAAATTTCCAAAACGCCCCATGCAGATGGAAGATCTTTTGGCTCTTGGATCACTGTCACCGGAGATGGCGGAGGAGCTGCAAAGATTGGTGCAGGCCGGATACAACATCTTTGTCTCCGGTGGAACAGGATCCGGGAAAACAACATTTTTAAATGCCTTATCGGGGTTTATCCCCTGCAGCGAGCGGGTGATAACAATTGAAGACTCTGCGGAGCTGCAGCTGGGCGGGATCACAAATCTCGTACGGCTGGAAACCCGTGTGGCAAATCTGGAAAATGTGTCGGAAATACCCATACGTCAGCTGATCCGAACAGCGCTTCGCATGAGACCGGACCGAATCATTGTGGGAGAATGCCGGGGTGCGGAGGCGTTGGACATGCTGCAGGCAATGAACACGGGGCATGACGGGTCTTTGAGCACCGGTCATGCAAATTCTTGCCGCGATATGTTAAGAAGACTGGAAACCATGGTACTGATGGGTATGGAATTGCCCGTCAGCGCGATCCGGGCGCAGATCGCATCCGGGATCGATGTACTCATTCATTTGGGAAGACTTCGAGACCGGAGCAGAAAAGTGCTGGATATCATGGAGATCGATGATATGGAACAGGGAGAGATCCTTTTGCATCCGCTCTATCATTTTGTGGAGACCGGAGAGCTGAAAGGCAGGATCGCTGGAGAATGGCAGCGTGTGGGAACTCTGAAAAACCGGGACAAGCTGGCGGCAGCAGGATTGGAGGGAGCAGGTGCGTGATTATCATGTCTATCATTTTTGTCTGAGAGAATATATACAATTTCTGCTGGAGGCAGTGGTGCTGATCCTGCTGGTCTGTTATCTGTTTTACCACTCGCTGTTTGCCGTTGTTTTGATCCTTCCATTTTATCCCATATTTTTGAAGATAAAAGCAAAACGGCTGCTGGAGCAGGAAAAGCAGCAGCTGTGCAGTCAGTTTAAAGAGACGATCTCATCGGTGGCAGCTGCCTTAAATGCCGGCTATTCCGTGGAGAATGCCTGGCGGGAGGCGAAAACAGAAATGGCACAGCTGTATGGAGAGCAGGCACTGATGGTACAGGAGCTGCAGCATATATTGGCACATCTGTCCATGAACGTCCCCTTGGAGGACCTTTTGTATGATTTTGCAAGGCGCAGTGATATGGAGGATGTGAGCAGCTTTTGCCAGGTTTTTTTCTTTGCCAAACGAAGCGGTGGAGATTTTATCGGGATTATCCGTGCAACGACGGAACGGATCGGGCAAAAGATAGAATTGCAGGATCAGCTGGCTGCAGATCTGGCATCCAGACGGCTGGAAAGCCGGATCATGAATGTGGTGCCCTTTGTGATCCTGCTTTATCTGAACGTAACATCCCCGGGGTATTTTGACATATTGTACGGAAATATTTCCGGGATCTGTATCATGAGCGTATGTCTGATCGTGTATCTGGCCGCATATGCCATGTCGGAACAGATGCTCAGGCAGAGCCTTAGGATATAAACACTTTATGAGGAGAAGCAATGTATTTATGTATAGGAGTGGCACTGGTTGGAATGGTGTCCTATCTTGTCTGTATAAAGATGGGCAGGCGGAAGGATCTGGGAATTTATTTTTTGATTCTTGCGGTCAGCGGAGTGTTTGGTGTGCTGATCTGTCTGCAGGAGGATGTACCGGATCGGGGGAGTGCAGATGAGATCAGGCGGCCGGAGCCCGGAAGCGGCACAACCGAGGAGGATTATGTATTGTCGGTGGAGGATCTGTCGATCGAGGAGCCTTACCGGATCATGGTAGAAAACCGGCACCTGACAAAGGGTGAGCTGGAGGAACTGTTTGGACAGGCGGTGGAGGAGCTGGAACGAACCTTTTTGGGAGAAAATGAGTCTTTGGACCGCATTACCCGAAAGGTGGTACTTGCAGACTCGATCATGGAAGGGCGTATTGATGTCAGCTGGAGCTTTGATAACTATGAAGCAGTCAACCTGTCCGGCGAATTGCAGGAGGATGCGCTGAAAAAAGAGGGAACGCTTGTGGAGGTCACGGCAACGCTCGTCTATGAAGAAACGCAGATGGAACACCGGTTTTCCATGATGGTATATCCGCCTGAAAAAACGAAAAAAGAGCAGTTTTATGAGCTTTTGGAGCAGGATCTGGATGCAAAAAACCGGGGGACTGGTGATGTGTTCCCGCTTCCAAAAGAAGTAGCAGGCTATGCACTGGTCTGGGAAAGAAAAAAGGATCACCGGCCATACACGATCCTTCTCCTTGGCCTGTGTGCGATGGCTGGTGTGGCGATCGGGAAAAAAGAGGATCTTCGAAAGGCGAAAAAAAAGCGGGATGAGATGCTGATGGCCGAGTATCCGCAGATGCTCAGCCAGCTGGCGCTGCTGCTGGGAGCCGGGATGACGGTCAGCAATGCCTGGGAGCGGATGGTGCTTAACTATGAAAACAGACGCGCAGGTTCCCTGGAAGCCTGTCCGGAAATGCCGGTGTATGAGGAGATGCGTATTACTTACCATCAGATGAAGGATGGTGTGGGAGAGCGGATGGCATATGAGCAGTTTGGCGAACGGCTGGGCTTGCAGGCCTACAGACGACTGGCGACGCTGCTTGTACAAAATCTAAGAAAAGGCACGGCGGGTCTCTGCCGACTGCTGGAAAAGGAAATGCAGGATGCATTTGATGCCCGGGAAAGCGATGCAAAAAAACGGGGAGAGGAGCTGCAGACAAAGCTGCTTCTTCCGATGATGCTGATGCTTGGTCTGGTCATTGTGATCATTATGATCCCGGCGATTGCCGGATTTCAGGTGCAGTAGGCGAAGATCATGATGAAGATGTGTACAGTTGCCGGGACAATGATAATAAAACAACGATGGGGAGGAACGAGAGAAATGCGAAAGCTGGATTTTTGGGTGATCAAAGCCCGTATCCGCTGCAGACAGGCAGCGGAGCTGTTAAAAAAAGACGATGGGATCGGAACTGTGGAGATGATACTCATCCTGGTGGTGTTGATCGGGCTGGTGTTGATATTTAAGGAAAAATTATCAACTTTGGTAGATGATATTTTTAAGACCATCAATTCAAAGAGCAAAAGTGTATAGGGGAAAAAAATCGTCGGCCGGAAGTATCACGGTGTTTGCCAGTCTGTCGCTGCTTCTTGTGGCATCGTTTCTGCTTGTTTTACTGGAAGCAGCACGGCTGAAAGGGCTGGAAGCCTACCAGACGATGCATTCCGTGAATGCAACGGAATCCGTGTTTTCTGAGTATGACCGCAGGCTGTTCGAAACATATGGCGTCTTTTTGCTGGATGGCGGCTATGGCAGCGGAGAACTGCAGATCTCGCAGATCAATGGACGGCTGCAGGCGGCTGCACAGAAAAATGTAAGACCTGTCATTCCCGCACAGGCGTGGAGAAACGTACAGGACTTTTATCAGATGGATGTGACGGATGCCTCTGTGACGGGATTTCTCCTTGCAACGGATCATGAGGGGGCGCCCTTTCGCGCGATGGCGGCTGCATCTATAAAAGCGCAGTATCCGTCAGCACTCCTGCAAAAGCTCCATGACGGATTTTTGACATCGGATCAGGCTATGGCAGGGGCAGAACGAAGCCGGGCTGCAATGGACTCTGCGCAGGAAAACATTCAGTCTGCAAAGGAGAAACAGGCACAGGAAGCTGCATCGGCTGAAGCCGGAGGTTCTCAGGAGCAGGAAGCTGCCAGCGTCAGTGTGGAGGATCCCATGGAGGTGGTAAAGGCTGTTCGAAAAAAGGATATTCTTACACTGGTCATGCCGGCAGGGAGTGCCGTCTCTTCCAAAGAGATCAGGCAGAAACAGACGCTGGAGGAGCGATCGCTCTTACAGGGAAACGAGGCATGGGACAAAACAGATGGCTGGAGCGAAGCGGTCTTATACCAGTTGTTTTTGCAGGAGCAATTTACCTGTTATGAGCCGGGTGCATCCGGTGATAGAGCACTGGACTATGAGCTGGAATACATTCATGCAGGAAAAAAGAGTGATCGTGAGAATTTAAAATGTGTGGTTCAGCAGCTGCTTCTCATGCGGGAGGGGGCAAATTATATGTACCTGCAGACAGACAGTGTCAAACAGCAGGAGGCCTACGGCATAGCTACAGCCATTGCAGCATCCGTTGGAATTGCGCCGGCCGCCGGTCTGATCGCACAGGGGATCCTGGCAGCGTGGGCTTATGCCGAGAGCATTTTGGATGTGCGGACGTTATTGGCGGGAGGAAGGATTTCGTGGATGAAGACGGCCCAAAGCTGGACCAGCAGTCTTTCAGGGATGGGAGAGCTGTTGTCCGGAAATATGCGGGCAAAAGAACAGGAGGGAGGAGAAGCTTATCGCGATTATCTGCAAAAGCTGCTCTGGCTCCATTCCAGGCGTTCGCTGGCTTACCGGGCTATGGATCTGATGGAGCTGTACGGGGAGCAAAACGGACAGAAGATCAGGATGGATGCCATGATCCTGTCACTGCGGGCGGAGCTGGTGTATGAGGCAGATGCACTGTTTTCAAAGATGGTAACAACCAACACGTTGTCGGCGGATCGGTGGGAATGGAAGGAATCTGTTTCGTACAGCTATTTTAGGGGAGATTAGAAGGGTATGTATCATAAGGTGCCTCTATTAAAAAGTGATATTTATGCAGAACTCGATCAAAAAAAGCACAGCCAACGGTTTTCTGTTCAAATCGGTACCCGATTTTCCCAATTTACCTACAAATTTCACCATGCGATAGCTCTCTCCTCAAAGCATCGGATGAAAAAAACGAAAGAGGCATCTTATGATATATATCCGAACAAGGTCACAGACCGGCGGGCAGCAGGCTCCATGACGCTGGAAATGGTCGTGGTGCTGCCCCTTGTCGTATCTTTTCTGGTGTTTTTTCTTTTTTTGTTCCGCGTATTGCTTGTCCAGGAGCGTGTGGAGGAGGCGCTGGTCTATACATCCAGAACGCTTGCAGTGAACTGCTTTCATGAATCGGAGGATGAACAAAAGACGCAGGCAGAGCTTATGGCAAGGGCCTGGATCACCTTTCGCAAGGGCTTGGAGACCAGTGATTGCCCGGTGGGCTTTGTTTCCGGCGGGACGGGAGGAATTTCTCTTCTCTCATCTGAGCTGACAGGTGACCGGATCATTTTGCGTGCATCCTACGAAATGCGCATGCCATGTGTGCTTTTGGGTAGCTTTCGATTTTCTTTTGTTCAGTGTGCGCAGAGCAGAAAGTGGATTGGCAATATCTCTTTGGAGCAGGGCTTGGATACGGATGACGAGTGGGTCTATGTTACCCCTTATGGGACGGTTTATCACCGGGACCGGATGTGCCGGTATCTGGATCTGAGTATCCGGGCCGTGAACAGGCAGGCGTTAGGTGTACTGCGCAATTCAGACCGCGAGATCTACCGGAAATGTGAGACGTGCGGTGCTCCGGGCGGAGGAATGGTTTATGTGACGGATTATGGGACACATTTTCACAACAGTCTTTCCTGCAGCGGATTAAAACGTACGATCTATATGGTAAAACTATCACAGACAGGAGGAAGAAAACCATGCAGCAAATGTGGAATCAGGCAGTCGTAATGGGGATGTTAACGTTGTGTTCGGCGCAGGACATCCGAAAAAAAGAGATTGGATTACATCCAGTGCTGATGTTTGGAATTTTAGGGATTTTTTTTCATATGTTATGGAGGATGCAATCCATCGAGAGCCTGCTTCTGGGGATGTCGATCGGAGTGGTGCTGCTGTTTGTAAGCGTACTGACCGGAGGAAAGATCGGGATCGGAGATGGGTTGTTATTGATCGTGACAGGCATTTACCTTGGACTGGAAGAAAATCTGAAATTGTTTTTATGTGGTCTGTTTTTGTGTGGACTTTGGGCGCTTGGTCTGGTGCTCCTGAGAAAAAAGAGCAGAAAGGACAGCATACCTTTTGTTCCCTTTTTGCTGGCTGCCTATATGGGAATGCTGGGAAACCTGATATGAAATGTCGGATCAAAACACAAAGGAAGAGATCTCTTAAGGCCAGCTACACGATAGAGGCTGCGCTGCTTCTTCCGGTTTTTTTGTTTGCCATTATGAAGGGGTTGCTTTTGGGGATCGACTGTTATCAGGAAGTGTGTGCGTCAACTGCGTACGAGGAATTATTAGAGGAGATCAGGCCTGCAGAGCAGATATGGAAGCTTCAGCTGGCGCAGAAGGGAGTGGATTGGATCTATGAACATACAATATCAGAGAAACCTGAAGAATAGCTATATGGTAGTGATCGAACCGGGACAGCGGCTGAATATGGATGGGCAATTGGCTGAAAAAATGATACAGCGGCAAAAGATACCCGGGCTTTTGTATTGGGTGACGATGGAACATGAAGGGGATATGACCTTCTGGTATCAGATCAGCGGCTTACAGAGTCTTTCTGACTGGCTGACCCAACATGCGCTGGATCATAAACTGCTGTCTCACTTGTTGTCCGGACTGTTGGCATTACAGGAGGAACTGCCGCGCTTTTATCTGCGGCCGGAGCATGTGTTATTGCAGCTGGAACAGATCTTTTTGGATACTTCCGGGGAACAGATCTTTTTCTGCTATGAACCCTTGTGGAATAAAGATCCGCGTATGGCATTGCAGGAGCTGATGGAGCAACTGCTGCCAAAGATCGATCATGGAGATAAAGCGGCGGTAGGCTTCGGCTATGGATTGTATGAGAAATGTCAGGAAGAGAACGCGGATATCTGGCACTATGTGCTGGAGCAAAACACAGGTGAGATTCAGATTGGGCAGGAGGTATGTGAAGAGACGGTATCGGGCAGAAGGGCGCAGGAGGAAGTGTGTGAAGAGGAACCCCAATATGTTCAGAAAGAGCAAAGAGATCGGACTGCTGTAAAAAAAGGACACGGACAGCGGACACGGAACCGGCTATTAGAGCGGGTGCACAGGAAGCTTCCGGACATAGCTTCTCTGCCCGTGATACAAAGCTTCGGAAAGAAAAAGCAGGAACAGCCAGCTTCCATCTATCTGTTTGAACCGGAAGAGGAAGAGCCGGTGTGTGAGAATCCCACAGTTTTTCTAGGCGCAAAGACGACGGCAGAAGGAAGGCTTCTTTATCGCGGAGGAGGAGAAGAAAAAAACTTTGTGATCGAAGGAGATTCCTTTATCATTGGAGGCCGCAACGAACAGGCAGATGGACAGCTTTTGTCCGATGGGATCAGCCGCAGCCATGCCCGGATCATCAGAGAGGAAGATCAGTATTATATCGAAGATCTCAACTCGAAAAACGGAACTTATCTGAACGGGGAATTGCTGGCCTATAAACAGAAACGGCAGGTAAAACCGGGCGATCATCTGCGTTTTGCACGGGAAGAATATGTGTTTTATTAAATATTACATCATATCCCGGATCAGACCATTGAACGGTGCCGCCGGATGCGCAGAAAAAATGGTTTATTGACACTGCTCTTTGTGAGTGTTATGGTTTTCCTATGAATGAGAGAAATGAAACGATAAAAAAATGGTTGAACAGCAATGTATTTCTCATGGGAGTCAACATTCTCATCTGGCTGATCCTGTGTACGCAGGGAGATACACGCAGTGCGGAGTTTATGTATGATCACGGTGCCATGTATCCGCCGGATGTGTTAAGCGGTGAGTGGTATCGTCTGTTTTCTGCCATGTTTCTGCATTTTGGTGCGGAGCATCTGATCAGCAATATGTTTATGCAGTATTTTCTTGGAGATATGCTGCTTCGGGCGCTGAACCAGTGGAAATTTGCCCTTATTTATCTGCCGGCGGGGATTGGAGGAAATCTCACTTCACTGGTGATGATGCTTGTGACGGGCGATCTTGCAGTGGCAGCAGGCGCTTCCGGTGCGATCTATGGGATCATCGGTGCGTTGCTCTGGGTGGTTTTGCGAAATGGAGGACGCTTTGAATCGATCAGTGTGCCCCGGATGCTTCTTGCAACAGCGGTTTATATCGGTTATGGGTTTACAACGGAAGGCGTGGATGCGTGGGCGCATCTGGGCGGTGCGGTTGTCGGCTTTCTTGCAGCGATCCTCTTATACCGCAAAAAGGTTTCCGCGTCAGTGGAAGCGTGGGATGACACCTACGAATGACACCTGTAAATGAAAAATCGGCATTGTGTTTTGCTGCCGGATTGACTATACTGAAATTAGTGTAAAAGTTTTTCTGTGAGAAGGCTTTTTGTGACAGTCCATTTCTTAGTTTCAAAAGGGAAAGCAAACGATGAAGGTAAATATTTATTACGGTGGCAGAGGGATCCTTGATGATCCGACACTTTATGTGCTTGATAAAATGGAAGAAGTGCTGGTAGAGCTGCGGGTGAATGTGGACCGCTATAACATCTATGAGCATAAGAGCAGCATTTCCACGCTTCCGCAGACCATGAAGGATGCGGACGGGATTATTTTGGCTACGACGGTAGAGTGGCTGGGCATCGGCGGATATATGCAGCAGTTTCTGGATGCATGCTGGCTGTACGGTGATAAGGAGAAGATCGCACATACCTACATGCAGCCGATCGTTATGTCCACGACCTATGGAGAGCGGGAGGCGGAGATGAATCTCATGAACGCATGGGAGACTTTGGGCGGCCTGCCCTGTAACGGTTTGTGCGGATATGTAGAGGATCTGGTGAGTTTTCAGCTGAATAAGGATTATTCGCTGATCATCGAAAAGAAGGCCGAAAACCTTTACCGTACGATCTCCCAGAAGATGAAGAGCCTGCCCACCAGTAATCAGGCGGTCACGCAATCGGTGCTGCGCACGCCGCAGATGGAGCTGACACCCCAGGAAAGTGAGCAGCTTTCCCAGTATGTGTCAGATGACAGCTATGTCAGACAACAAAAAGAGGATATTGAACAGCTGGCAGAGCGGTTTCGTGGAATGATGAAGCAGACAGCCGCAGACGAAGGCGTTGCGTATGTGATCGACTTTGAATCACATTTTACAGGCAGTCAGGATGTGGAAGCAAATTACCTGTTTATCATTGAAGGGCAAAAGAAACCGCTGTGTGTGCAGGTGCATGACGGAGAATTGGTCTGCCATTACGGGCAGCAGGAGCATACGGATGTGTATGTGAAGCTGACGCCGGAGGTGCTGGAATCGATTCTCCACGGCAGGATGACGTTCCAGCGGGCATTTATGACCGGTGAGATGACGGCAAAAGGCAACTTTAAGACACTCAGGCAGTTGGATGAACTGTTTAAATTTTAAAAAAGGAGAGAAAACATGAGAGACGAGAACTGTATTTTCTGTAAGATCGTGGCAGGAGAGATCCCTTCACGCACATTATTTGAGGACGAGGATTTTAAGGTAATGCTGGATGTAGGACCTGCGGCAAAGGGACATGCGCTCATTGTTCCGAAGGCTCATTATGCAGATATTTATGAGCTTCCCACGGAGCTTGCCGGAGAGGCAATGAAGCTGGCAAAACGCATGGCTACACATATGACGACTGTGCTTGGCTGTGATGGCTTTAACATTCTTCAGAACAACGGTGAGGTGGCAGGACAGACGGTATTTCATTATCACATGCACCTGATCCCCCGTTATAAGGATGGCAGCGAGATGATCCTTTGGAAGGCAAACCGGTTTAGCGATGAGGAGATGGATGAGCTGGCTGAGAAGCTGAAGGTGCAGTAAGGTTGGGAAACGAAAAAGACTGACAAATGATATCATAAAAACAAGAAACAGCCTCACGGGAGCAGCATAAAATCCCGGGAGGCTGTTTTTCTGCTGAAACAAAAGGCTTATTTTGCCACTTCGTTGATTAGCTTGACGATCATATCAATGGAATCCATCTGACTGCTGTTTTTCATGGCAAGCACGTATTTCTCACGGTCAGCATACAGCTTATGCACGGCATCGATCAGTGTGGCAGAAGAAAGATTTTCCTCCATAAGCACTGCGGAAAAACCCTGTTTTTCGAAGGAAGCAGCATTCAGGATCTGGTCACCGCGGCTGGCTGCAGCAGAGAGCGGGATCAAAAGATTTGGCTTGTGCAGCGCCAACAGCTCACAGATGGAATTGGCTCCTGCGCGGGAAACCACGACATCAGACATGGCAAAGATATCGCGCAGCTCCTTTCCGATATATTCGAACTGATGGTAACCGGCAGTGGGAGCCAGTGTCGGTTCCAGATTACCTTTCCCGCACATATGAACGATCTGGAAATCCTTCAGCAGCTCCGGAAGCGCTTCGCGGACTGCGTTGTTGATCACAACAGAGCCACTGCTGCCGCCGATCACAAACAGTACCGGGCGGCTTTCGTCAAAGCCGCATAGCTTACGTCCTGCTGCGGCATCACCGCTCAACAGCTCGCGTCGGATGGGAGAACCGGTGAGCACTGCTTTTTCGGTCGGAAGGTATTTCATTGTTTCCGGGAAATTGCAGCAAACCTTCGTGGCACCGGGGATCGCGATCTTGTTTGCCAGACCCGGGGTCAGATCCGATTCGTGAATAATGGCAGGAACATGGCAGAATTTAGCAGCCAAAACTACCGGAACCGATACAAAGCCACCTTTGGAGAAGATGACATTCGGCTTCAGTTTATGTATGAGATGGATCGCCTGCCCCAGCCCCTTAAGAACCTTGAAGGGATCGGAAAAATTCTTCGGATCAAAGTACCGGCGCAGCTTGCCGGAAGAGATGCCGTAATAAGGGATATGCTGTGCTTCGATCAGCTCCTTTTCCATACCCTGATAAGAGCCAACGTAAGCAATCTCATAACCCGCCTCCTTCAGATGGGGGAGCAGGGCAATATTCGGTGTGACATGACCGGCAGTACCGCCGCCGGTAAGTAATATCTTTTTCATAGGAAAACAAAGCCTCCTTTGTTCTAACAGCTGTTTTGCTACCAACAGCTGCATCTGATTTATCTTTATGCATCTAACACATATCATATACAAGGATTTCAAAATGTCAAGTAAAACACCAATGTCGAAACATGCGATGAAAAAAACTGGAATTGCAATTCCCACAGCGCTATTATTATATGGAAAGAACGTGACCGGTCGATGAGGGACACGGCATGGGACAAACCTGTGCCGGGACATATCGGATGGTTACAGATCAAAGGAGGGAAAGAACTTGGAGGCAAAGATTCTGGATTTTTTTACGGCGCAGATGGACATGCTTGTGCTGGCAGGGATGCTGGTTCTGATCGTGTTATCGGCTCTGCAGCTTGCGAAAATGAGCCGGACCAACCGCCAGCTCAAATACCTTACCGAGAAGCTGGCGGGCTACCTGAAGGCGGTTCTTGAAGATGAGGCGGACAGCGCGTCTGAGGAGAATGAACCGCAGGAAGAGGAGACCATTGTCTCCCGCCAGGAGCAGAACATGAGAGAAGCGATCGAATTGCAAAAACAGCAGAAGAAGATGAGGGATGCGCAGGTGTTAGATGCAGTGCTTTCGGAGATCTTTCCGTAAAGGCTGTATCTGCAAGGCACCGCCCATTGCTTGTATTACCGCCGGAATAGTTGAATTTTCATGTGGTTCATTGTATAATGAGTGCCAAGAGTAAGTAACATACGAGCAACATAGGAGGAGTCAATCATGATCAACTGGAACAACTTAGACAAAATTCAGGCATATCAGGAGCTTTCAAAGGTAGCTCCTGTGAACCTCGCAGAGGTAATGAGCGGCGAGAGCGGAGCAGAGCGTGTGAAAAACTATACCGTTCCCATGGGTGCAGGGCTGGCATTTAATTATGCGGCAAAGCAGGTGGACGATGCGGTTCTTGCCGCCCTTGAAAAATTAGCAGAAGAGACACAGCTGACAGAGAAG
>JAQYOU010000163.1 GCA_028727105.1 bacterium | reverse complement strand
AGAGAATTCTTCAATGAAGCGTTGGAGTTTATCCTACAGAACCAATCCCCCGAAACCATTATATCCGCCGTGGTGCATATGGACGAGAAAACGCCCCATATGCACCTTTCTTTTGTCCCACTGACGGAGGACAAGCGGCTCAGCGCCAAGGAGATCGTGGGAAATAAGAAAAAACTGACATGGTGGCAGGACAAGTTTTGGGAACACATGGTCAAAAAATATCCGGTATTGGAACGTGGTGAGAGTGCCAGTGAGACTGGTCGTGACCATATTCCGCCGAGAGTGTTCAAACAGATGAGCCGGCTGACAAAGCAGATGGAGAAGCTGGATTCCATGCTTTCCGATGTGAAGTTTACCAACTACAAGGAGCGGACGGCGCAGATCGCAGCATTCCTGGAGGAATATGTCCCGGATGTGGCGGCGATGGAAACACAGATGAAGAAATATCAGAGGTGCTTTACCACGGCTGAGTCCGAGAAAAAGACGCTGAAAAAGAAAAATGATGACTTGACAGAAGCTTTGGAAAAGAGCCAGCAGCAGAGTGCCATCAAGAAGTTACAGGAGGCAAGGCTGCAAAGCGATTATGAACGGGTAAAAGGGATTCTTGACCGTATCCCTCCGGAGATCATCCAGGCGTACACACAACGTGGCAGTAAGAAACAGGAGGTAAACCATTATAGCGGATTGGAATAAGGATGAGTGGAGCGGCTTTGCTGATTTGCTTGCCAACTTAATAGAAAAATATGCGGCGGTTCTGGATATTGACAACCTTCCAGAGCCGCCGAATTGTTTAGAGAAAGAAACTGCCGGAGCTGCAAATGTTCCCGAACAGACAGAGGACACCATTGAAAAAACTAAAACGGCATGATATAATAATCGTGTAATAAGTGTCCAAACTCAATATGGGGAGAGCACGAGCCTCCCTGTATTGAGGTACATAAACTTGACGGGATGAATGGAACCGAGTTTCAGTTGCTGCCAATTTTGCAATAACCGAAGCAGATGCAATAAACAGAAAGAGATGGTGTTAAGGATGGATAATCAAATATCGCAGTATCAATCATTACCCGGCAATATGCTTTACAACAACCTAATTGCCAATATCGAACAAGGCCAGATAAAGATTCCCCAGTTTCAGCGTAAGTTTGTCTGGAGTATTGAGGAAACTGCCGGATTGATTGATAGCATCTTGAAAGGCTACCCAATTGGCACTTTCATTATTTGGGAAACAAATGATCGTCTTCGCTCCATTCGTAATATTGGAAACTTTCAATTCCCGGATACACCTGACGGAAATACCGTTCAATATGTTCTTGATGGGCAGCAGCGTATGACCAGCTTATATGTGGCGCTCCGAGGAGCAAAGTTAAAGGATGATAATGGCCAGATTACCGACTACTCTGAAATCTATGTTAATCTTACCGCAAAATCCGGAGATCCTCTTGTACTTACTGATAAAACAGGTTATCAAAATGCACAGATCATCCGCTTCGTTGATCTTCTCAACGGCTCACTTAGTTTGCTTTTGAGCAAGTATAAAGACTATATCGATGAGATCGATGCGTATCGTAAAGCCGTGCAGACCTACCAGTTTTCAAAAATTGACGTTAAAAACGCTCCAATTGAAGTCGCAACCGAAATTTTCACAAGAATTAATATCGGCGGTAAGCCCCTGACGCTATTTGAAATCATGGCAGCAAAAACTTATGACGAAGCGAAGAAATTTGACTTGTCGGAGAAATACGATACGCTTGTCGAAAATCTTTCAAATGTTGACTACGACACAATTTCCAGCTCTACTGTTTTGCAGGCTGTCTCTGTATGCCTCGTAAAGGAATGCACACGCAAAAGCATTCTGAACTTGGAAAAGCAAAAATTCATCGATATATGGCCTCAAGTTGAGAGCGCGTTTGAGTCGGCTGTAGATTATTTGCGCAGTTTTTATAAAATTCCTGTTTCGCAACTTCTTCCATATGATGCTTTATTAGTTCCGTTTACCTACTATTTCTTCCATCACAAGGATATTCCGGCGGGCTTGCAGCAGGACCTTCTTCAGGATTATTTCTGGCGTTGTGTGCTGACTTCAAGGTTTTCGAGTGCTGCGGAAACGAAACTGACACAAGATGTCAAGCAGATTGACAAGATACTGAACGATGAGCAGCCTGTTTACGACGTTCCGATAGATATTTCTGCTGAGTTTATCCGGAATCATGGCTATTTTTCTGCCGGTTCGGCTTTCATTAAGGGAATGCTTTGCCTTCTTGCTTATCAGCAACCAGTCTCGTTTCAGAATAATGGCATTGTTCACATTGCGAATGATTGGCTGAAACAGGCAAATAGTAAAAATTATCACCATTTCTTCCCCAAAGCGTATATGCGCAAGGCACATCCGGAGGTTGAAGATTGGTTGGTAAACCATATCGGCAATATTACAATCGTGGACGATTTCCTGAATAAGCGTTCTATTCGTGACAGAGCGCCGTCCAAGTATATTAGCGAGTACATGGCCAAAAATTCTAATCTTGAAAAAGCGCTCAATTCTCACTTGATAAGTACCGTCTCAGGTTGGGGTGTTTTGGAAGATGATTATCCAACATTTTTCCAAAATAGGCTGAACTGGTTCAGCAAGGAACTGAAGGGTCGAGTGATTGTTACACAGGCGGATAGAACAGCATAAGGAAACTTTATGAAGAAAGAAAAGACAAAAGTATATATCTATACAAGAGTATCCACCGCCATGCAGATTGACGGATACTCTCTGGATGCCCAGAAATCCAGAATGAAAGCCTTTGCCGAGTACAATGATTATGAGATAGTCGGTGAATATGAGGACGCCGGGAAGTCTGGTAAATCCATTGAGGGCAGAGCCGAGTTCAACCGCATGATGGAGGATATAAAGTCCGGGAAAGATGGTGTATCCTTCGTGCTGGTATTCAAGCTGTCTCGCTTCGGCAGAAATGCAGCAGACGTATTGTCCACTTTGCAGGTCATGCAGGATTTCGGCGTCAATCTGATCTGTGTGGAGGATGGGATTGATTCTTCCAAGGATGCCGGAAAGCTGATGATCTCTGTTCTGTCAGCCGTTGCGGAGATTGAGCGAGAAAACATCCGTGTCCAAACAATGGAGGGCAGAATTCAGAAGGCCCGTGAGGGCAAATGGAACGGCGGCTTTGCGCCATATGGCTATAAGCTGGAAAAGGGACAACTCTTCATCAACGAGGAAGAAGCAGCGGCGATCCGCGTAATTTTTGACCAGTATGTGCATACCGACATGGGTGCAAATGGTCTTGCCAAATATCTTGACCAACATGGTATTCACAAAATCCAGCGACAGAACGGAAAAAATCCGCTGTTCGATGCGGCCCTTATCCGGAGAATACTGAAAAACCCTGTGTACTGTGGGAAAATCGCCTATGGCAGACGCAGAACGGAGAAGGTGCATGGCACCAGGAACGATTACCGGCTTGTGGAGCAGGATGACTATCTGCTGGTGGATGGTCAGCATGAGGGTATCGTGTCGGAAGAACTCTGGCACGAAGCACAGGTGAAACTGTTGGCGCAGGCTGAAAAGTATGAACATGTGAACCGTGGCAAGGACACCAAGGTGCATCTTCTGTCTGGTATCGTCAAATGCCCAATCTGTGGAGCCGGGATGTATGGCAACAAGAGCATCAAGCACAAGTCAGACGGGACAAAGTACAAGGATTTCTTCTATTATGGCTGCAAGCACCGCACTATGACACGTGGGCACAAGTGCGATTATCGAAAGCAGATTCACGAGGAACTGTTGGACAGTGCTGTGGCAGAGGTCATTGTCAAGCTGGTCAGCAATCCCAAGTTTGCCGCCATGATGCAGGAAAAAATCAACATGAAGGTGGACACTGCCGCCATTGAACAGGAGATCGCCAATTACGAAAAACAGCTCCGGCAGAGCTATTCTGTGAAATCAAAGCTGATGGAGGAAATAGATTCCCTTGACCCGGACGATAAACACTACTACAAACGCAAGGCAGACCTTGATGATCGGCTTTACAAGATGTATGATAAAATCGAGGATACAGAAAATCTGCTGATCGCCGCC
>JAQYOU010000162.1 GCA_028727105.1 bacterium | reverse complement strand
TTCCCGAAGGAATTCAAGTAAATAGTTCCGTTCGACTTGCATGTGTTAAGCACGCCGCCAGCGTTCATCCTGAGCCAGGATCAAACTCTCATGTTAAAATGTTTAAGTTTGTTCTGGTCATTCAAAAGCTTGGCTTTTGTTTAACCGTTCATTACTGTTATAAAAAGATCGTTCTTAAAGAACTCATTTAGAATCTTTCAAGGTTATTTCACTGTTCAGTTATCAAGGTTCTTTGTGTTTCCTGCCGCACGCGACAGCTTTTATATATTATCAAAACCGTTTGCGTTTGTCAAGAACTTTTTTAATTCATGATAATAGAAAATTTGCAGAGCATATTTTCTATTATATATTTTTTGCTGACCGGCTGATCTGTCTCCCAGTCGCACGCGACAGCTTGTACATAATATCATCTGGTTCGACAGTTGTCAACAACTTTTTTCATTTTTTTCGTTCCAATAGATTGCCCTCTGTTTTTCATCCAATGACTCCACAAACCTTTTTTTCAGTATCAGAAATTCTTCCAGATCCATCAGCACATGGTACAGCAACGCACGATTCTCAAACTCTTCTCTGCTCGTCGGAAGGGGTTCATTCTCCATATGCTTGAATATTTCATCCAGCGCTTTCATTTGTTCTGTAGGAACATTGATCTCCGTTACATAAGCTATCAAATAAACGATATATTGTGAAACGATTTTCGCCTGTTTCGGGATCTTTCGTATTTTCCTCATCTCGGAATGCAGGCTATGCAATACCTGACACTGCCCCATTCGCATTTCGAAATAATTGATATAATATTCCGGATGTGCAGAAAACGTATTTTCCTGATATTCGTATGACTCTGCGATCCGGTGGTGGAGCTGTTCCTCTAATAACCGTAGATCCGCCCACACATCCCGCTGCATCCTTTGATCATCCAGATACGCAGCTAATTCTCCTAATATCATCTGAAGATCCTGTTCGGTCTGTCTCATATTTTTTATAATATGATCCTGATGACTTCGATTCCCATGAAAGAGATTCAGCACAAGTGCGATCGTAATTCCGGTAAGAACAAGCAAAAACTCATTTCGGATAAAGGCATAAGAAAAATCTCTTTCCACCAGAAA
Organism: bacterium; assembly: GCA_028727105.1. Taxonomy (GTDB): domain Bacteria; phylum Bacillota; class Clostridia; order Lachnospirales; family Lachnospiraceae; genus W0P33-017. The sequence continues at coordinate 9,000 of JAQYOU010000162.1, read as the reverse complement.
ATGCGTACCGATCACAGCATTGACAGAAATGACCGCTTTCCAGTCCAAAAACGTGCAAATGAGAAAGACAAGAAAAATATATGCCCCATATGCCACCCACTCTGATTGAATCGTCTGAAATAAAATACCCGCCAGAAGCACCGAAATGCCAAAAGACAGGATCCGGTAGACCGACAGACGAACCGTATCCCACTTTGTCATAACTAGCGTAAGCAGTGTGATCGTTCCAACAGATGTTGCAAACTGAAGATTCATTTTTTCTGCAATACACATGCCCAGACTGCTGCCTACCGCTATTTTTGCAGCCTGTAAGAACAATTTTCTTATTTTCCGCTGATTTATCCAGTCTTTCATTTGATCTGTAAAGATACCTTTCTGTCATTACTCAATCAGGGACGCTCCCATGGCAAAAGGAACGTCCCTGCGTCAAAATCATTCTGTTGGTTTTTGGTAGAATCTGCCCGAAAGCTGTTCGGTACGGATCGCATTAATAAATGCCTTTGGATCCGCTTCTTTCACCGCGTGGATCACACGCTTTGCTTCTGCACTGGACACAACGGAGTACACGACCTGTCGTTCGCAGTGTCCGTATGACCCTTCTCCTTCTAAAATCGTCGCACCATGATTGCTTTCTTTTGCGATTGCATCACTGATCTCCTGCGGTTTATTGGTCACAACAAATAATGTCTGCTGTTGATATTTCTTATATAATGTGTGCAGCACCTGTGTGGATGCATACTGAAAAATAATGGAATAAAGCGCTTTATCCCAACCAAACAACAAGCCTGCTGCTGCAAGTATCAGAACATTGAATGCCAGAATGATATGAAAGGAATCAACACCCTTCTTTTCCGACAGATAGATGGCTATGAAATCCGTTCCACCGGTCGTTGCATTCACTAAAAGGCAGGTACTGATCACCAGTCCATTTATGATGCCGCCGAAAATACTGATCAAAAGTGTATCATACGTGATCGTGTAACCGGGCACAAGATCCGTAAGTACACTGGTCAAAAAGATCATGAGGCAGGAATACATGGTAAATTTTTTTCCAATAAACCGAAAGCCTATATAAATGGGTACCGCATTAAGCAGCAGATTCACGATCGTATACGGTAATTCTACACGAAAGAGCATCCATGCTACTCGTTGTATCAAGATCGTCAATCCAGTTGCACCCCCGGGATAGAGTCCTCCCGTTCGCACAAATGATTTGATGTTTATTGCCATAAGCAGTGCTGCAAAACAGATCGTAAAGATCGTTTTTACATCTTTTTTTATCTTAGCGTTCATCTCGTCCCCTCTATACATGTACGCGTTTGTATTCACAGCCTCATTATAGCTACTGATCCTTTTTCAGTCAACCAACTCGCTGTATTTCCCGGATCGTTATCCCGTCTATAGCAATTGGGAAAATAGTGGAACATAGTAAAAGGGACGCTCCCATGGCAAAAGGAACGTCCCTACGACACCAGCACTGCTACCGCCCGCATATCCTCCGGGATCCTGCAGATCAGGCGGTTTTCCTCCAGTCGTACGTCCGCCTGAGCATCCGAATAGATCTCTGCGATACGATATTCCCGGTCGGAAGGCAGAGAAGCCTCCATGTTCTGACGTAGTCCCTCACCCAGCGACTCTACCCCATCGCAGCCCACGCCGATGCTGTCATTGTAATCCATCTTCATATATTCAAAGCCATAGGTATTCAGGGTTCCGATCACCTTCTTTGCCAGATCCTCCTGTACCCACTCCTGGCGCATGTCCCAAAACCTTCTCATGGAGGTCGTGAGTACGGAACCATCTCTCTTCAAAAGATGCTCTGTCTGCTGATAGGTGTCTCCTGTGAGTTTCACCTGCACCAGATGATCCGGATACGGTTTTTCCTTATGCACAGGCTCATAGCAGACATCCTCCGGAAGCAGCACAAGTTCCATGCCGCCCGTCTCTTCCTCCTGCACATAAACAGCCTTCATATCCCCCAATAAGATTTCGCTATACACGTGTTTCATTTACACTCTCTCTTTCATTCCCTTTTCGACCAGTTTTCATTTCGTATCTTTTAGTATAACGAGTTTTGAGGCTGGATGTAATGTAAAAATCGGAGCTATTCCTATCAGAATGTGACATGTTGATCTTTAGACCCTATACAAAAAGGGCTATCCAAAAAATAGATAGCCCCTTTCCATTCATCTTATTAAATATCAACCTTTCACTGCTCCGGCAGTCTGTCCACCCACGATGTATTTCTGACCTAACAGATAGATGATCAGAACCGGTGCACAGGTCAAAAGAACATCTGCACAGATCAGGTGCCAGCTCATTTCATACTGTCCGAAGAAATTGTATACTGCAAGTGTCATCGGCCATTTCTCGGAAGAGTTCAGGAAGTATAATGGCATGACAAACTCATTCCAGGTATTTAAAAAGCACAGTACGGCTGCCGTTACGATCGCAGGCTTGAGCAGAGGGAAAATGATCCGAAAGAACAGCGTACACGGTCCACAGCCGTCGATTACTGCTGCCTCATCCAATTCTACAGGCAGCTTCGATACAAAACCGTAGATCAGAAAAACTGAGAACGGTGTCTGCATTGCCACATACAAAAGAATAATGCCAAGCGCATTGTTATTTAGATGAAGTGTCTGCATCACCTTCATCAATGCGACATAGTTCACCGGAATGACCATACCAAGAATGACATACATGTAAACTGCATTAAAGCCCTTTGTTCTTCTTCTGGAGAAAACGTATGCAGCCATGCAGGCCAGCGTGATCGCAATAACGGTTGCTGCGCCCGCATACAATAATGAATTAAAAAAACTCTGAAGAAGTTTTCCTTTCTCGATGACCGTTGCAAAATTGCTGAAATTCCATACCTTTGGAAGCGTCAGATTCATCTGCATCACTTCGCCATCACTTTTAAATGCATTGATAATGATCAACAGCATCGGAACGATCACTGTCAACGATACCATCCAGGCAATGATATTCTGTATCGTAGCCTGTATAATTCTCTTTGTCTTCATTATTCAACCACCTCGTCTTTCGTAAGGATCTTAACCATAAAGTATCCTATGAAGATCATAAACAGGAACATCACGGAACTGATCGTTGTACCTTCTGCATACAGTCCCTTGGAGAACATCTTAAATACAGCAGTATACATAACCTCTGTCCGATGACCCGGTCCACCATTGGTAAGCGCATATACCATATCAAATACTTTCAATCCGTACAACACATTCAATACCACACAGACTGCAATCGTCTGGCGGAGCATCGGAAGTGTGATGTTCCGAAATTTCTGCCATGCATTCGCTCCGTCAATGGCTGCCGCCTCATAATACACCTTCGGAATTGCTGCTATGCCGGCAATCATCATAGTCATAATGTAGCCGGTTCCACGCCAGATATCAACACCCATCACGCTACCGAATGCGATCTGGGGATCAACCAGCCATTTCTGCGCCAGCCCTCCCAGGCCGATCGCACGAAGCAATTCATTTAAGAATCCGTTCTTGGGATTTAAAATGGATGTAAATACCAGACCGGTAACGAGGATCGGAAGGATCGAAGGCATATACATTACTCCTCTGTGGAAATTCTGAAACTTAATATGGCTGCTCAAGATCACCGCCAGAAACAGGCCAAGGACCGTTTTGAAGATCGTCGTAACTACAGTAAGCAGCAACGTATTTTTAATATACTTCAGATAGTCTCCACTTCCCTTAAATACTTCCGCAAAATTCTTAAAGCCCACAAAATGCAATTCTTTTGAATAAGCGGACCAGTCTGTAAAGGAATACCCGATACCTATCACTCCGGGCAATACACTGAGCACAGTGTAGATCGCGATCGCTCCAATCGCAAAATACCATGGATATAATTTTGATTTGTTCATGATTTTTCCTCCCAACACAAGCTTCACAGCTCTTTTCCTATACTGAATTGTACACAAAGAATTCTTTTGATGCCATGCATCAGTTTATCACTTTTTTGTATTTTTTTAACCTGTTCTATCTTTTTTTTGTTAAATATGCTATGCTTTATACAAAATATCATCGATCGGAATCTATCATATGAGAAAAACGAACATTCGCAGGCTCACGACAAAATATTTTATGCTACTGATCACAGTTATGCTTGTTACGATGACCACCCTTTTTTTGATCATCCAATACAGTATCTCCCGTGAAAACGCAAAAAAAAATCTGTCCTATACATGCAAGTCCATCAGTGAAAGCATTGATCTGCATATCAATCAGCTCGATACTGTCCTGCTAAACGCGATCAATTCCGGTGATCTGACATCTTCTCTCCTTGAGTATTCCAGCTGTCAATACAGCGATCACGAACATCATCAGCAGCGGATCCATCTGTCGTCAGTGCTGGTCTCCCTCAAGGGGTTTGAATATACCGTCAGACAGCTGAATGCCTATTCTACAAATGATCTCGGCTATGGCGTAGGTGAATACATTGGTCCGCTTTCAGGTTATACCAATGAAGAGTGGTATCAAAAGGCTCTGTCAGCAAATGGCCGCAGATATATGCCGCCCGTATCTGACAGCTCCGGTGATCTGGTCATCTATCGTTCTTACTTTAACAGTTATCATCAGCCCATCGGGATCATCGAAAGCAGGATGCATTACTCAGATGTTTTTCGGGCCGCGATCAACTGTACATCCACCTATGATTACACGGTCATCGTGTACGATCAAAATGGCGAGATCTTATACCCTGCAACATGTGATATTACTTCTAATCTTTTTGACTATTGGAAACATCGGCTGATCGGCTCCGGAACCATTCGAAACACCGTCAAAGCGCAAAATGAATACGTCACTTATTATAACACCGGACACTCTAATCTGACAGTCACCCTGAGCATTCCGGCCTACAAATTTGTCGCACAGATCCTGTATTCAAACTCCGGCGTGGTTCTGGTCTTTATACTGGTTTTGTTCCTTGGAATTCTGTTGGCGTTTTACATGGCCCGAACGCTCTCTGACCCAATCACTTACATATATTCCTTTCTCTCATCATGTGACGGTGAAACTCAGGAGCAATTGGAAATGGAGCCCACAGGCATTCTGGAAATTGACCAGCTGGCAAACTCCATCAACCAATACATCGCCGACTCAAAAGAAAAAACGCAAACCATTCTCACGCTGAACGAGCAGGAAATGCAAGCGCAGATGCTTGCGCTTCAATCGCAGATGAATCCGCATTTTCTGTATAATTCACTGGCGAGTATATCTGAAATGGCAAGGGAGGGACTAACCGACTCTATCATTACCATGTCCGAAAATATAGCCAGTATTTTGCGCTATATCTCCTCCAACCGTGAGCAGTCTACTACGATCGAGGAAGAACTGGAACTGTGCGACATGTATCTTTCATGCATGAAGCTTCGTTTCTCGGATGCACTCCATTATCAATTTGATGTAGAGGACGAAATGCTGGATTTCATGATACCCAAGCTTTGTGTACAGTTACTTGTAGAGAATTCCATCAAATCCGTCACCACGCAGGCTTCGCCGTGGAATATCCGGGTGTATGGATATACAGATGCAGATAACTGGTATATTGAAGTACAGGACAATGGTCCCGGCTTTGACCCTCTGGTTGACCAGTCACTACGGCGTCAGATGGACGATATCTTAAAAACCAAAACACTCCCCAGCCTTAAGATTCAAGGCATGGGTCTGCTGAATATTTTTATTCGCTTCTACCTTATGGATGGCGTTCCGTTTATTTTTGATTTCGGGAACAATCCCAACGGCGGCGCATTTGTAAAAGTAGGAAGAAGAAAAGAGGATTCGTATGACACACATTGACCATTTCAGTATATTGCTGGTAGAGGATGAGTACTATTTAAGACAGGCGCTCAAGCATAATATCGAGGCAACTGGTGAACCCTTCATCGTAACCCATGAAGCGACCAATGGTGCCGAAGCACTGGATATTCTAAAAAAAGAACAGGTACACGTGGTCATCACTGATATTCAAATGCCGGTCATGGACGGGCTTGCACTGGCCAAGCAGATCCATCTTCTGTACCCGGAGATCCTCACCGTGATCATAACCGGTTACTCAGAATTTGAATATGCCAGGGAGGCGCTTCGACAACAGGTATTTGACTATATCACCAAACCAGTCTCCGAAGATGACATGCTGAATATTTTGGCCAAGCTTCATCAAAAGCTCTCCAGCCTGTATGAACTCCCGGATGAATACAGCATCCCCGGCTGCGATGCCAAGGCTTATTCTGATCGTGTGATCACCTATATTCAGGAACACTATATGGAAGATATTGACTTTGGTTCATTTGCTGAAACCATGGGTTTTTCCTCTGCATATCTTACAAAAATATTTAAAAAGCACACCGGAACAACACCCATCAAGATGTTGACAGAGGTGCGCATCCATAAAGCAAAGCAACTGCTGACCACTACCTCTATGAGTATCCAGGAGATTGGAAGCGCAGTCGGTTATCCCGATCAGTTTCATTTCAGCAAGACATTCCGAAAGATCGTAAGCGTCAATCCAACCTCATACAGAAATACACATCAGACAGAAACCACCTGATCCACTTGTTTTGTTCACGTCAAAAAGCTGTGGGCATGCTGCCCACAGCTTTTTTATCATCTTATCTCATTCTTAAATTATTTCCAGTACTCGTCGCCTGCTGCATTTGCCAGTTGTGTTCTTCCTGCGTCGATTGCTTCCAGTACCTGCTGCGGTGTCATATCACCGATGAACATAGAAGCGATATTTGCTGAAATATCCATCCACTGCTCATTGAAATAGGTCACTACATCCTGAAGAACCATTCCTGAGCTTGCATCATCATAGTTTGCGAAGAACGCCTTGGTTGTCTCGGAATACTCTGCGGTCTGGCCTGCATCAAACGGTAAGTTCTCTACGTCAGAAGCATTATCAATCACATACTGCAGACTTTCCTTTGTTGAAATATAGGAAAGGTACTGCTTTGCCGCATCGATGTTTGCAGATCCGGAATAGATAAACTTGGAAGGTCCTGCCGGATGAACATTCAGATACTGATTGTCAAGCAACGGCAGCAGCATCAGTCCAAAATCGTCCTCTGTATAGCCTGCATTCATATCATTTGCTACGATAGAAGAGATCGCACCGGGCTTTAAGAAGCTCATTGCATACTCACCGGAAGCCATATATCCTTCTGCATTTGCAAATTCGTCTGACAGATAGTTGTCACCAAAGTATCCCTTCTGTGCAAGATCTGCGATCTGCTCCAGCATGGTCAGCATATCCTTGTTCTCTGCAAAGGTCGTCTCATTTTTATTCAGCTTGTCGATGATACCGGGTGTTTTCTTATCCAGGATCTGTGCGCTTGCTGTCCAGAGCATGGTCTGATGCCATCCGTCTGCAACGGGCTCATAGATCGGAGTGATTCCATTATCGAGCAGTGCCTGACAAGCCGCCTCAAACTCACTGAAGGTTGTCGGAACAGATGTGATACCTGCATCAGCAAACAGCTTCTTGTTGTAAACCATATAGTAATCTGTGGTCGTATCAAAATAGGTCATTCCATAATTCACACCGTCCACAGATGTCTGCTCTGCTGCAAACACACTGTATGAATCCATCCAGGGCTCTCCGGAAAGATCCACCGCATTTTCCTGCACCTGGTAGGTAGTCTCGATCGCAAAACCGGACTGGGTCATAAAGATGTCCGGTCCTTCTCCGGTATTTAATCTTGTCATCAATACATCCTGATACTGATCAGCCGGCAAGATCTGGTAATCCACATGAATACCGGTCTCCTCTTCGAACTTTGCACCAAGCTCCTGCTCTGCATCCTCGATCCAGTCCTGAGATGCCATCAAAGTGATGGTCGTTCCAGCTGATGCAGATGCATCCTCTGCGGGTTTTTCTGCCTCAGCAGCCGGAGTCTCCTCCTTCTTCTCCTCTGCGGGCTTTTCAGCCGGTGCATCCGTAGCAGATGATCCACATCCTGTAAAAAGTGTTGCTGCCATAGCAGCTGCCAAAAATGCAGACAGTACTCTCTTTTTCATAATTTTTACCCCCTAAGATAATGATTATCTGTGGTTTTTTTCCACATCTTTTCGATTGCATAATTATCTTATCAGTAAAGTTTCACAAATTCCATGGATATATTTTCTAGTTTTTGTCATTTTTTAACTTTGTGAAATCGCTCAAAAGAGTTCCCGGATATTATAACGAGATCCTTTGTTCCTCACCGGAATACACGCCCTCTGCCTTTTTTTCATTTACAACATATATCTCATAGCACAGCTGCTCATCCATGCCCGGATAGCTTCCCTCTCGTGCTCCGATCGTCAGCTCGCCGGATGCATCATCATAGGAGAGCAGGATCTGCGCATATGCTCCGTCTTCGTAAGAATAATCATTGCCCGCATCATCATACAGTGTAAATACTCCGTCTGCTCCCGGATACACATGTATCCTGACCGGTTCACCGTTTTTCTCCATCGCGTGCTGAAGGCCTTCTGTCATTGGGATCACACTTCCGGCACGAACATACAACGGCATGCGATCAATGGGTGCATCGGCCTGGACTTCCTGACCACCCGCATACCGTTCACCGGTTTCAAAGTCATACCAGTCTGTCCCCTCCGGAAGATATACCTTCCATGTTTTATCCGTCTGCAGCTCTTTGCTTTCTGCCTCGTAATACATCGGTTTTAACACCGGACAGACCAGAAGGCTTTTGCCAAACATGAACTGCGTAGCCAGCCGGACAGCCTTCCTGTCAGAGGGGAAGTCAAACAGCAGGCTGCGCATGATCGTTCCGTTATTATGCACCACATCCCCTGCCAGAGAGTAAATATAGGGCATCAGCCGGTAGCGCAATTTGATATATTTTTCTATTGCATCATAGAATATGGTACCCTTGCTTCCAAAATTCCAGATCTCTCTGGGCGTATCGGTTCCATGCGAGCGGAATATCGGTAAAAAGCATCCCATCTGGATCCA
>JAQYOU010000161.1 GCA_028727105.1 bacterium | reverse complement strand
CTCTGAAGATTTACATATACAATAAAGCAACTATTGTGCAGGGATTTGATAAATGTACACAAACGCTCATAGAGCGGTTCTGCTTCTTGTCCATATTCGTGTTTCAATAATTGACCGATCTCATAAACATTTCGTTTTCCATCGATCTGATTCCAGATAAAGGTTCCCATGCCCGGCAGCTCGATCCAACTGACCTTCGGGCGCTTAAAAAAGATCTGGGCGATGCGGTTGAACAGTCCTTTGTTGACGATCTTTACTTCAACCAGCCCTTTCTCATTGGTGCGATATTCATAGAGTGAATTGTGTTTGGGGATATAGTCTAAAAAGTTGTCCGATTTTTTCTTTGCCATACATACTCCTTTGATACAAGAACTGCACTACCCAATCCGAGCGAGTAGTGCAGCCTTTGTAAGAACTATTCTGTTCTAATGATTATAGCCAAATGCGTTCTATTTATTTGCTCTTTTTCTTTCCTGCAATGACGTAAACCAAAGTTGCAGCGAGCAGTGCGAACACGATCAGTCCGCCCCAGTTGCCCAGGTTGAACGGAAGCACGCTGCCGACGAGATCTCCGAGTGAGCCCTCTCCTGCAGGGATGATCGCAAATACTGCCAGAAGGATACCAACAAGTCCCTCTCCGGCGATCAGTCCGGAAGCATATAATACACCACGGTCGATGCCTTCCTTGTTCTCTTTCTTACGCTCGAAGAACCAACGGATCAGACCACCAACCATCATCGGAGTACTCAGATGGATCGGCAGGTACAGACCTACTGCGAAGGGCAGTACCGGAATTCCAAGGATCTCAACTACGATTGCAATACCAACGCCGGCAAATACAAGGTTCCAAGGCAGGTTGCCGCCCATAACGCCCTCTACTACCATCTTCATCAGAGTAGCCTGAGGAGCAGGAAGCTCTGCAGAACCGTAGCCCCATGCGCTGTTTAACAGATACAGGATTCCGCCGATGGCAATTGCAGAAGCAACCACACCGATCAACTCACCGATCTGCTGCTTTTTCGGTGTTGCACCGACAATGTAACCGGTCTTTAAGTCCTGTGAAGTATCACCTGCAACTGCTGCGATGATACAGATCACGGTACCGATCGCAATTGCAGATACCATACCGGGATATCCGATGGCTCCACTTGCCTTTAACAGGATGGTGGAGATGAGCAGTGTTGCAATAGCCATTCCGGATACCGGGTTGTTTGAACTACCAACGATACCTACCATACGGGAAGAAACGGTTGCAAAGAAGAATCCGCATACGATAATGATGATCGCGCCGATGAAGTTCACCGGAATGATCGGGATGAGCCACATAGCAATCGCTATCACACCGATTCCGATCAGCACGAGGTTCATGCTCAGATCCTGCGCGGTACGACTGTTGTCATTGCTCTTGCTGCCCTTTAAGCCCTTCATCGCATCACGGAAGGTGGTAACGATCATCGGTAAGGACTTGATCAGGCTTAAGATACCACCGCAAGCTACGGCACCGGCGCCGATGTAACGGATATAATTACTCCAGATGCCCCAGGTTCCAAGCTCAGAAATGGGAGCAGTTGCAGGATACATCACAGCGTCTCCACCGAACAGAGCGATGAGCGGCATGATCACGAACCATGCAACGGTACCACCTGCTAACAGGTAAGAAGAGATCTTTGCGCCGCAGATGTAACCAACACCAAGTAATGCGGGAAGTACGTCCATTCCGATACCGGAACCGTTGTACTTCTTGATGGTGAAATCTACCTCGCTGGGGAATGCTTTCAGACCGTCTGCGATAAACTTGTAAACGGCTGCGATTCCAAGTCCGGCAAATACCGTACTTGCCTTTGCACCACCAGCCTCACCGGCAAGCAGTACCTCTGCACATGCAGTTCCCTCAGGATAAGGCAATGTACCATGCTCTTTTACGATCAGGGCACTTCTTAAAGGAATCATGAATAATACGCCGAGCACACCACCAACTAATGTGATGAGTGCGATCTCAGCCAGCGACGGGTTTTCTACGCCACCCTCTGCTGCCCACATGAAGATTGCGGGTAACGTGAAGATTGCTCCGGCTGCCACAGACTCACCTGCGGAACCGATGGTCTGCACAAGGTTATTCTCCAGAATGGAATCACGACGTAAGATCACGCGGATCACACCCATGGAAATAACTGCTGCAGGAATAGAAGCGGATACGGTCATGCCGACACGTAATCCTAAATACGCATTCGCGCCGCCGAACAGTACGGCAAGTAAGATACCGAGAATGATGGATACGACCGTCAACTCAGGTAACACCTTGTCCGCAGGGATGTACGGCTTAAACTCTTTTTGGTTCTCGTTAGACATTTATCTAATCCCCTTTTGTATATATTTTGTAACGCTTCAGAGCTGCACTCCGAACACTACAATCCCTACTATTATAGCGGACGCAAAAAAGGCTGTCAACCGCCTATTTATGGGGCTTTCTGGCATTATCACGTCACCACGCCACCTCGGTAAATTTGTCATTTTTTGCCAGATTTTTTACAGCACGTACAAGGATGTCTCTCCCTACTCCGTTGCACGGAACATTCCACGGAGCCTTGTCAGAACACACCGTGTTCAGCAATGGCTTCCACCTTGTTATCTACAAAATAATAGTTATAATAGCCGCCATGGCTACCGCTCCGATCGCTACAGTCAGCAGTCCTTTTCGTCGATATGCCAATATTAATGCTACCGTCATGCCTGCCAGGGAGGGGATCAGCCCTCCTGCGGAAGTGAAGACTGCCGGGAAGGTCATGGCTGCTAATACACCATAGGGGATGTACTCTAAAAAGGAGCGGATATATACGTTTGTGATCTTCTTTTTGACCAGCACAAAGGGCAGTGCACGCAGCAGATAGGTAACAAGTGCCATTACTGCCAGATATTTGAGATAGACTGCGAAACTAAGCATGATGCACCTCCTCTGTCGTCTTTTCCGTGAGCTGTTTTACGCTTCTTTTTTTGTTCTCAGGTTCCGGTTCTTCGTCCTCGTCCGGCTCTGCGGGCAGCGGATGCTTCCATGCTCCGTATGCGGCTGCTACGACCGCACACAATGTGATGGACAGTCCGCTGGACAGATGGATGAACGGTGCGTAATAGATCACACAGCTTAAGATTGCTGCGATCAATACGACTTCCAGCACCGGTCTGCTGTCTCTTGCCTTCGGTATGATGATCGCCAGAAACATGCCGTAGATGGCGATCCCAAAAATCTCTGCCACACCTGCCGGTACGATCTCTCCCAGCAGCGCTCCTGCCAGTGTTCCAAATCCCCAGCCGAGATACGGAGTCAGAAACAAGCCTGTAAAGTATCGTTTACTGACCGGCTTTTCCTGTGACATTGCCACTGCAAAGATCTCATCCGTCACACCCATTGCAAGCACCCACCGCGCCAGTCCGCGGAAGTGTTTGTCTACCTTCTGGGTCAGCGAGATGGACATGAGCAGGTATCTTAAGTTGATGAAAAACTGGGCGATCACCATTTCGATGAGTGCGCCGCCTTCCATCATCAGTGTTAGTCCTGCGAATTGTCCGGCTGACGTCACGTTTGTGATGGAGATCAGCGTTGCCTGCCACCACGACAGGCCCATCCCTACGCCGAGAAGGCCAAATGTAAAGGACACGGACAGATATCCCAAACAGATCGGGATGCCGTCGCGCAGTCCTTTTGTAAAATTCTGTTCCATTATTTGTGTTCCCCTTTTGTATATTTTTATCACCACTACAGGCCACGCAGGACCTGACTTCGCTCCGTTGTGCGAAACGCTCCACTGAGCCTCCGCAAAACTAAAATCGTGTTCAGCAAAGGCTTCCACGATTTTGGAGTCTCAGTTCCACCGCACAACAAAGTCGCAGAAGTGCAGGTCTCTGCGCAGCCTGATTCATCCCTATAAAATACATTGAAATAACAATGTGAACGCTTTCAGTATCTTTCACCATGCCTTTGTGAGCAGTGTTTCCAATGTAAGACTCTCGAAAAGCGTCGGTACTTGGATTTTTCGAGTGATAACGACGAAAAATCCTTAGTATCCGCTACGCTTTGAGCGAAGCGAGAGCGCGTCTTACATGGAAATATGCTCACAAGGGCATTCGATACCCTCAGCATATGCAATCTCTGTTGTGTAAATGCCACCCGTGTGATAAACTGTCAATAGTGGCTGATAGCCAAATCTACGGGCGTTTACGCAAAGGAGAATTACATATGAGCAAAGGTATTGCATCTAAGAGCACATGGGTGCTCATCATGCTTGTTCTGATCGGAGCCGTTCTTGGCAGCTTTATCGGCAATCTTGCCGCAAACAGCGCTTTTTCATGGCTCAACTACGGTAAGACCTTCGGTCTCACCAGCCCCATTGTCCTGGACATGGCGGTGCTGACCTTGACCTTCGGTTTTACGATCCATTTCAGCATTGCGACGATCCTTGGGATCATCCTGGCAATTCTGATCTACCGTTTTATCTGATCCAAATACACCAAGCTTTGGGGCATCCAAGCCAGATCAGGCGAGGATACCCCATTTCCTTTTTAATCAAGCAGCTCCCGTACCATTTCCGCATCAAAGGTCACGCACGACACATGCTCTACCTCGATCCGGTACAGCGCGTTTGCCGCAATGTGCTCTGCCGCCTGCTCCAGGTCACGGATTCCGCTCGTATCCGCATATCGTGCAACAACTGCCTCCAGTGCCTCGTCTGTCATGATGCACTCATCCTCGCGAAGGCTCATGCGGCGCAATACCTTCGGCAGCGCAAAGCGCGAAAAGATGATCTTCTTTTCCTCCGGTGTATAGTCCGGAATGTCAATGACCGCAAAACGCGACATGAGCGGCGCACTGATCTGCGATTTTTCGTTGGCTGTTGCGATGGGATACACGCCCACGGTCGGGATCATGCACTCCATGTAATTGTCTGTAAATCCCAGATTATCAAGTAATGTCAGCAGCACATCCGCCGGATTTCCATTGCCTTTTCCGGATGCTGCCTTGTCCAGCTCATTGATGATAAAGACCAGATTGGATTCTCCGGCCATGGAAAACGCGTCCATGATAATGCCCGGTTTTGCGTTGGCATAAATACGCGAGCTTCCGGTCAGCTGCTCCGGATCATTGATGGAACTCATGTCCAAAGTAGTCCACGGCAGCTTTAAGATACGCGCTACAGCGTAGGCGATCTGGGATTTTCCCGTTCCTGCCGGTCCCACCAGCAGTAAGCCATACGCCGGCAGCGTATGTGTACGGTTGATCTGGATGATCGTCTCGATGATGCGCTGCTTCACACGCTCCATGCCGTACAGCTCCTCATCCAGGATCCGGCGGGCTTCATTGGGGTCGATCGCCTCGAAATAGTTGCTCTTCCACTGTACATTCATCATGATGGACAGTGCACGCTGCGCATGGCGGCGCTCCTCCGGCGACACCTCGTGAGAACGCGCGACCGCAAGATTTCTGCGGGCCCAGAGTCTGATATTGTCGGGCAGTGTTCTTCCTGCGCAATTCATGAAATCCGTGATACTCTGCAGGCTGGTAAGCTTCATGGAGTCGCCCGCTTCATCTTCATCATCGTCCTCATCGACCTCTTTCTCCGGTGCACTGCTTGATAGCAGTCGGTCGATCATAAACTGCAGAAAGCCATCCTCAGCGGACAGCTTTGTCCCGCCGCCAAAGGCGATCTCTCTAATTTTATAAACTGCATAACCATCCTCCCGGTTCTCGCCGGAAAGACGCACATTGATATGGTTTTCTCCCAGCCACTTTAACAGGCCGACAAAACGCGCATCGATCTTTAAGATATCTGCACTGTATGTACCGTCCTCCTCTTGAAATTCAAAGGAGGTGCGCTTGCTGGGATTTGTGAACACGCCGCAGGAATGATGTTTCCACGCGCGCTTTTTGTTCTCCAGCAGCAGGATCGGCCGCTCCGCGGTCGGTGCCTTTTCACTGGAACGAAATGTCTCGTAGGTGCATTCCGCCTGTTTTTTGTCCTCCGGTGCATTTGTAAAATCAAATACTGGCATAGTTATTCTCCTTTTTATTTATGAAACCCTGTTTTCCCTGACCTGGCAATCTGCCTTTGGTCTGTCATTCACCGTCCGGACGCTTGCCCAGCTCCCAAAACGCCACGGCACTTGCCGCCGCCACATTCAGCGAATCCACGCCGTGTGACATCGGAATACGCACCGTGTGATCACTGGCCGCGATCGTTTCATCTGACAACCCTTCTCCTTCCGTGCCAAGGATTACCGCCAATTTTTCCGCGGCGCGGAATTTTGGATCGCAGATACTCATAGAATCTTCCCGCAGCGCCATGGAAACCGTCAAAAATCCATGTTCCTGCAGCCGGCGGATGCCGGGCACCGCGCCCTCTTTTGCATCCCCGTCCAGATAGATCCACGGGATCTGGAATACCGTTCCCATACTGACACGGATCGCCCGTCTGTACAGCGGATCTGCACATCCCGAAGTCAAAAGAACTGCATCCATATTCAATGCTGCTGCCGACCGGAAGATAGCGCCGATATTGGTCGGGTTCATCACATTTTCCAGCACTGCAACGCGATGCGCAGCGGGAAGAAGACGTTCCGGCGCGGACAGTTCTTTTCTTCGCATGGCGCAGAGCATGCCGCGGGTCACCTCATATCCGGTCAGCCTCGTGAGCAGCTCATGCTCTGCCGCATACACCGGTACACGGTCTGCCCACGGTGCAAACTCCTTGAGCTCCGGCAGCTTTTGTTTTTCCACAAGAAAAGACACCGGTTCGTATCCTGCCTCCAGCGCACGTGCGATCACAATCTTTGTCTCTGCAAGAAAAAGACCCGGCTGCGGCTCATAGAGTCTCCGCAGCTGCACTTCAGGCAGTCTGGCATAAATATCCAGTTCCGTCATATGAAAATCTGATATTTCTACAATACTCGGCATAGGTTCCTACCAAATGCGCGAAACGACTTTCCCTCTTTCGCCGTTTCACATTCCTTTTCGTTTATTCCTTTCCGTCCCAGCAGTAGGTGCACAGCTTGCAGGGATCTACGCCGGTTGCCTCCAGCATGTCATCCAGACGGTTAAAGCGCAGGGAGGTGAAGTTTAACTCCTTGCAGATCTCATTGACCATGCGCTCATATTTTTCTGACTCGGGATCTGCATACTCCTGCAGGATCTCGTTGGTGACTTTTCCGTTCTCCAGCCGCTCGATCACCCGTCTTGCGATCAGGTCCATCTCCGAGTTGGAACGTGAGAAGTTCAGATACTTGCAGCCGTACAGAAGCGGCGGGCAAGCCGGACGGATGTGCACTTCCTTTGCTCCGCTCTCATACAGATACTCGGTGGTTTCACGCAGCTGTGTTCCGCGCACGATGGAATCGTCGATGA
Source organism: bacterium (assembly GCA_028727105.1). GTDB lineage: Bacteria > Bacillota > Clostridia > Lachnospirales > Lachnospiraceae > W0P33-017. The sequence continues at coordinate 5,124 of JAQYOU010000161.1, read as the reverse complement.
GAAGAATGCTCTTCCCCTCAATCAGATCGTTCACCGCCAGCATCTTCATCTTTGCGATCAGGTTTCGCTTGCTCTGCATGGTGGGCATGAAGGAGCGGGGCCAGGTAGGTGTATATTTGATAAAGGGCCTGGAGAAGGGAATGCCAGACTCATTTGCATATCCGACTGCATGGGCGGTTCCGGAATCCGGCACGCCTGCCACAATATCCGGTTTTACGGTATCGCGCTGTGCCATCTTTGCCCCACAGTTATAGCGCATCTGCTCGACACTGATGCCCTCATAGGAGCTGGCAGGGTAGCCGTAATATACCCACAAAAATGTGCAGATCTTCATTTCTTTATTCGGGTCAGTCAACGTAATGCAGTTTTTCTCCGTGATCACCACAATCTCGCCGGGGCCAAGTTCCTTGTAATCGTGATAGCCCAGATTTTTGTACGCATAATTCTCAAAGGAGGCACAAAAGCCCTCCTGCTTTCTTCCGATCACCAGAGGGGTTCTTCCGTATTTATCTCTTGCTGCATAAATTCCTGCCTGATTGAGTAAAAGGATCGACATGGAGCCCTCTACTACATCCTGCACGAATCGGATTCCTTCGATCAGGTTTGCTCTCGTGTTGATCAGTGCTGCTACCAGCTCGGTGGCATTCACCTCACCGGTGCTCATCTCCTGAAAATGTGCGTGTCCCTGATCAAACAGCATCTGGATCAGTTCGTCCATGTTGTTGATCTTTCCTACAGTTGTGATGGCGTAGGTTCCGTGATGCGAACGGATGATGAGGGGCTGCGGCTCATAGTCAGAGATACAGCCGATGCCGTATTTTCCTTCCATTTCCTGCACGTCTTTGTCGAACTTGGTCCGAAACGGTGCATTCTCGATATTGTGAATGGCGCGGTTAAAGCCCTTGTCGCCATAGACGGTCATTCCACCGCGGCGTGTGCCAAGATGCGAATGATAGTCAATTCCAAAAAATAAATCAAAGACGCAGTCCTCATGTGAGGCTACTCCAAAAAATCCACCCATGTATTAGTCCTCTTTTCTGTATTTTTTCTCACTATTGCAGGGGATACAGGTACTCACTCTGTCTCCGTTGTGCGAGGCACTACACTGAGCCTCCGCAGAGCAAAAATCGTGTTCAGCATAGGCTTCCACGATTTTGGAGTCTCAGCTCCGTCGCACAACAAAGTCGACAGGAGCGAGTCTCCTGCATCCCCTGATTCTTCCCTGTAAAATATACATCCCTCAGGGCTCTAATTCATCAAATATGAATTGAGCAAACATCGTTACCCTTCGCGCATCGGGCTCAAGCGGCGTTTGATTTCACGACTTTGTTGCACGATGGAGATGAGACTTGACACCGTGGAAGCCTATGCTGAACACGGTGTGTTTTTACAAGGCTCATCGGAATGCTTCGTGCAACGGAGTGAAACAAATGCGCTTGTGACCGATGCTCACAACGTAAATTTGTTCGCACCTACATCTCCCGGTGATCGATGACGCGCTTTGTTTTCTTTTCGCTGCGCGGGAGTGTTCCGAAGGGCACGACGGTAATCTTCGGTGTGACTCCGATGCGCGATTTGAACAGCTCGCGGATCTTTGCTCCTGCCTGCTCGAAGTTTACGCGTCCCTCTGCTTCTACCGTGACAAGCATCACATCACGGTTATGGTCTTCGTCGTGGGCGATATTGATCACGTACTCACTGAGCACACCGTCCACATGCTGCAGGATCTCTTCCACCTGGCCGGGAAACATGTTGACGCCGTGTACCTTGAACATATCGTCGCTTCGTCCCTGAATGATATCGATGCGCGGGTAGCTTCGTCCGCAGCTGCAGGGCTCCGGAATGATCCGGGACATGTCATGGGTGCGGAAACGCAAAAGCGGTGCGCCTTCTTTCACCAGTGTCGTGATCACGATCTCGCCCGGCTCTCCGTCCGGTACCGGCGCTCCGGTCTTTGGATCAATGATCTCAATATAAAGGTAATCATCCCAGTAGTGGATGCCTTCCTCGTGTTCGCAGTTGATACCGATACCCGGTCCATAGATCTCGGTCAGTCCGTAGATGTCATACAGCTCGATGCCAAGTCCCTCGTGGATCGCCTGACGCTTTTTCTCACTCCAGCGCTCCGAACCGATCACACCCTTTTTCAGGCAGATCTGGTCTTTCAATCCACGCTTTTGGATCTCCTCCGCCAGCACCAGGGCATAAGAGGATGTGGCTGTGATGACCGTTGACTTCAGGTCGATCATCATCTGGATCTGTTTGTCCGTATTTCCCGGACCCATAGGCACCGCCATGGCTCCCAGCTTTTCGCAGCCCGCCTGAAAACCAATGCCCGCCGTCCAAAGTCCGTAGCCAGGGGTGATCTGGATGCGGTCTTTGTTCGTGATACCTGCCACTTCATAGCAGCGTGCAAACATCGTTGCCCAGTCGTCCACGTCCTTCGCGGTATAAGGGATGATCACCGGCTTTCCGGTGGTTCCCGATGAAGAATGGATACGGACAACGTCCTCATCCGGCACTGCCTGTATGCCCAGGGGATATGCATCCCGCAGATCTTCTTTTCCGGAAAACGGCAGTTTTTCAAAATCCTCCTGTGTTTTGATCTCTGTGATGCCCAGCTCCCGGTATTTTTTCCCGTAGTAGCTGTCTGTTTTTACCAGACGCTTAACCTGAGCATCTACCTGTGCCAGTTGTTTTTCACTCAGCTTCATGTTTTTGTCCTGCCTCTCTGCCTGCCAAAAATGCCTTTTTATTTGTCTCTACGAACTGCGGCTTCACCTGCGCCTCGAGCTCTGCCAGGAGCGTTTCCTCCGAAATGCCAAGCACCCCGGTGGCACTCACTGCGCCAAGCTCGATCATATTCAGATAACGCGCGGATCCAAAGGGCGCACACAGCGCTTCCCCGTCAATGACCACACAGTTACATTTTGTTTTCAGATATTCCAGTTCCTTCGCGCCATCGTATCCGGTCTCGTTCAAGGACTCCGTTGTAGGCCGCACCGGTGTCCGGTTCACGATCACGGTTCCATCCGGCTTCAGATAATGTAGATTTCGCACGGCCTCCGCCGGTTCAAATGCAAGGATCATGTCTGCTGCGCCAAAGGGGATCAACGGCGAACCGATGTCATCCCCGATGCGGATATGGCTTGTGACAGAGCCTCCGCGCTGCGCCATTCCGATGGTCTCCGCAGAATGCACGCTATGTCCTTCCCGCATGGCTGTTGCCGCGATCAGCTTTGATGCCAGCACCGTTCCCTGTCCGCCGACACCGCATAATAAGATATCTTTATTCATGGTCAGCACCTCCAATCGCCTGTACCGGGCAGATCTGTGCACACAGTCCGCAGCCGGTGCAAAGGCTCTCATCCACGGCTACTTTTCCATCTTTAATGATCAGTGCCGGGCATCCGATCTCACGGATACATTTCTTGCATCCGATGCAATTGTCAGAGATTTCTACCTTACCTGCGGGCTTTGTGATCGCCACACAGGGAGATTTAAAAATGATAGCCTTGACGCCGGGCAGTTCTGCGCATTTTTGCACTGCCGTTACGGCTACGTTAAGGTCTAACGGGTTGACCGTCAGGATCTTCGTCACACCCATGCCTTCTAAGATCTTTTCAATGCTGACCTTGTCAACAACATTTCCCATCATGTTGCGTCCGGTGCCCGGGTGCGGCTGGTGTCCGGTCATGGCGGTTGTGGAATTGTCCAGCACGCACAGAACCATGTTCGCGTCGTTGTACAGCGCATTGACCACACCGGTCATTCCTGAAGCGAAAAATGTGGAATCACCGACAAAGGCAAAACAGGTTGCATCCTTGTCCATCCAATGCAGTCCCTGTGCCATCGTAATGCCTGCCCCCATGCAAAGGCAGGTATCTACCATATCCAAGGGCATTGCATTGCCTAATGTGTAACAGCCGATATCGCCACAGAAATAGCTCTTTTTTCCTGCCATCGCACGCTTGACCGCATAAAAGCTGGCGCGATGCGGACAGCCTGCACACAGCACCGGCGGACGCACCGGAAGCTCCGGTCGGTCTGACACATCGATGCCCTTTTGTGTCGGCTTTTCACCTAAAAATGCACCAATGATCGCTGCTGCTGACTCTGCAGAATTCTCGCCGCTCACCGGAACATGCCCGGTCAGTTTTCCATATACTTTGACCGGTAAGCCATGGGCTCCGATACATTTGAGCAATGCGGACTCCACATAAGAGCTCAGCTCCTCAAAGCAGAGCACCTCCTCCACGCCGTCCAGCGCCCGAAGCACAAATTCCTCGGGAAACGGATAGGCAGTTGCCAGCTTCACGAAACGCACATCGGTGTGACCCTTCAGATATTCTTTTGCGTAAGCATAACTCACACCGGATGCAAACACACATTTTTTCCCGCTTCCGATCATCTGATTATAGCGATAATTCGAAAAATCCGCACCGATCTTCGGATTTCTCTGCTCCATTTTTGCGTGATTCTGGAAAGAAAGCCTGGGAAAGATCACCCATTTTTTAGAATCCTTCACAAAGCCCTCATACGCCTTAGGAACGGTCTGCTCCGGTGTCTCGATGGACGCATAGGCATGACAGACTCTGGTGGTGGGCCGGAACAATACCGGCGTCTGATATTTTTCAGAATAGTCGAAGGCATCCTGGATCATCTGGTATGCCTCCTCCGGTGAAGTCGGATCAAACACCGGGATCCGCGCAAACTCTGCGAACATGCGGGTGTCCTGCTCGGTCTGAGAAGAGATGGGGCCGGGATCGTCCGCGGAAACAACGACCATTCCGCCTTTTACTCCCACATATGCCAGGGACATAAGCGCATCCGCTGCCACATTCAGTCCCATCTGCTTCATCGTCACCAGTGTGCGTGCTCCGCAATACGCCGCACTGGCAGCCACTTCCATGGCAGCCTTTTCATTTACGGACCACTCGATATGTATGTCACCATTTTTATACTTTGCGATATTTTCAATGATTTCGGACGAAGGTGTTCCCGGATAGCCGGCAACCAGGTTCACTCCTGCCGCCAACGCACCCAGCGCGATCGCACCATTGCCCATTACGTATTCTTTTCTCATCTTTTTCTCCTTTATCCGGGGACGTTCCTTCTGCCACG
>JAQYOU010000160.1 GCA_028727105.1 bacterium | reverse complement strand
GATCGTCGGACCTTCCGGCTGTGGTAAGACGACATTGATCAATATTCTGGGCGGACTGAACACGGCAACCTCCGGAGAGGTGCTTTTGGATGGAAAGCCGGTACAGGGACCGGGTGCAGACCGGGGAATGGTATTCCAGGGCTACAGCCTGTTTCCGTGGCTTACCGTTCAAAAAAACGTGGAATTCGGACTGAAGATGAAAAAAATGCCAAAGGCCGAGCGAGAGACGCAGGCAAAGAAGTTTATCGATCTGGTGGGGCTCACCGGGTTTGAGAATGCACTGCCGAAGCAACTGTCCGGCGGAATGAAGCAGCGTGTGGCCATCGCCCGCACACTGGCGAATGAGCCGGAGATCCTTTTAATGGATGAACCCTTTGGTGCGCTGGATGCACAGACAAGAGTTGTCATGCAGGAGCTTTTAGCAGACATCAGCAAGAAAACAAAAACAACGATCTTATTTATTACCCACGACATTGACGAGGCGGTGCTTCTCGGCGACCGAATTTATGTCATGAGCCGCAGGCCGGGCACGATCCGTGAGGTGCTGGATGTCAACCTGCCCGGTACGCGAAGCCATGAGAGCCTGGTGCTGCCGGAGTTTTTGGAGACAAAGAAAAAGATCATGGACATGCTTTGGAAGGAGAGCATGGATGCGGCGCTGGATCACTAGCGCTTTGAATTCCCTCGAGATGCATGTGTCCTACTCCGCACCGTACGTGCAAAGTCGTAGGACACATGCATACTCTCGGGCATAGTAAACGTTGTACAAAGGTAACTGTTCATAACAGGTCGGAGCGGAACCGCGTAGACCGTAAGAGTATGATTCAGGAGTGAAAAAATCCCATCGTCGAAGACGATTTTCATGGATTTTTTCATCGTGACTGTGAAGGTACTGAACAGTTACGTACAAAGAAAAGCGATCCGACACCCGCGACTTCGCATGTCAGATGCGGAGCGGGTGCGGATGCTTTTCATAATACTGTATAAAAGAGAAGCGGGTGCACATGCTTCTCATAAAAATATAATATTATGAGAAAAGAGGACAAACAAATGAAAAAGAAACTCGCATTATTACTGACCACCCTTCTGGTGGCCACCACGTTACTCGTTGGCTGCGGAAGCAAGAAAGAGGAAGCATCCGCGGATGGCATGACCGACGTTACCATGGCATTCTGTACCTTCACCGGTTATGCACCGATGTTTATCGCACAGGAGCAGGGTTATTTTAAGGATGCAGGTATCAATATGAACATCCAGGTCATCGAGGATGAATCTACCTACGCCAGCCTGATCACCAAGGGCGATGTACAGTTTCTGGCGACCGCCCAGGACCCGAACATTAAGATGTTCGCAAACGGTGCTACAAGCAAATATGTGCTGACCATGGATCAGTCCTTTGGTGCAGACGGTCTCGTGGCAACCGCAGATATCAAGACACTGGATGATCTGAAGGGAAAAACCGTAGCTCTTGACAAATCCGCATCTTCCTACTATTTCTTCCTGAAAGCACTGGAGGGAGGCTCTTCTCTGACAGAGGATGATATTGACGTGCAGGATATGGGCGATACCACAGAAGCCGGTGTTGCATTTATCGGTGGACAGGTTGATGCTGCGATCATGTGGGAGCCGGAGTTATCAGATGCATTGACAGAAGTAGAGGGAGCGCATACAATTGTAACCAGTGCGGACTATCCCGATGCGATCTCGGACAGTCTGGTTGTCAATGCGAAGTTTGCCGAGGAGCATCCCGAGATCGTGGAAGCAGTGGCAGAGGCATGGTACAAGGCAGTCGATTTTTATAACTCAAACGCAACTGAGGCTTATGAGAATATGGCAAGCGGCTTTGAGGAAGTGACTGCAGAGGACATCGAGAGTGATGCAGCGGGCCTGCACTTTTTAGGAAAGGAAGAAAATGAAGCACTGCTCGTTGAGGGATCTGAGGGCAACATTTATGATCTCTGCAAGGAGATGGCAGACTTCTGGATGAGTAAAGGCGAGTGCAAGACAGATGAATTGGATGATTACTTTACGCTTGTTAGAAAATAAGAACTATGAAATACGATAATATTGTACTGATCGGAATGCCCGGTGTGGGCAAAAGCACGGTAGGTGTCGTGCTTGCAAAAAATCTGGGCTATTCCTTTGTGGATAGTGACCTTTTGATCCAGGAGCAGGAGGGAAAGCTTTTGCATGAGATCATCGGGGAACGCGGACTGGACGGGTTCAATGAGGTGGAAAACCGTGTGAATGCCAAAATCAGCGCAAACCGAAGTGTCATCGCTACCGGCGGAAGTGTGGTTTACGGACGGGAAGCCATGGAGCACTTAAAGCAGATCGGAACAGTGGTATATCTGGAACTGAGCTGTGAAGAATTGTCAGAGCGTCTGGGTGATCTGAATGAGCGGGGTGTTTCCATCCGGCCTGGACAGACGCTTGCAGATCTGATGGAGGAGCGGACTCCTCTCTATGAAAAATATGCGGATGTCACGATCAATTGTGAGAACAGACAGATCCGGGAGATCGTGAAGATGATCCGGGAAGCGGTTCGATAGTATGCAAACAAAAAGCAGAATTAAAGGAAAAGAGATACAGGAATGAGTCATGAGAAACTAGAAAAAAACCTGATCGATCTGATCAAGGAGGAGCAGGCAAAGCTCGGCTATCAAAAGGAGTCGGTCAGACTGTATTACCCGCTTTCATCTCTGCTGCATTTTTACGATTGCAACGATCGTGCAGACGAGATGCAGAATCGGCTTTCCGATTTTTCGTCAGCAGTAGCGGATACGCTCGGTGAGGTGGAGGTCTCCCATAGGGGAGACCGCTTCTGCTTTTTGATCCCGGAAAGCGGAACAGAGTATGTACACACGCGGACATCGGATAATGAATTTATCACACAGCTGGTAGCCCTGATCGGAAGCCACCACACAACCATGGAGCAGATCAAAGAACTGTTTGAATCACAGGAAGCAGCCTGTGTCATTACCGATATGGACTGTGACGAGTTCGATGTGATGATCCGTTTTACCGCAGGGGAAGATCCTTATTATTATTGCTTTAAGGACGAGGGCTGTCACATCATTTATCATCGTTTTTTACCGGAGGATTATATGGATTTCGGGTTATTTAGCAGAAAAATAGCAGTGGTCGGCATCGGTGGCGTTGGCGGTTTTCTGGCAGGAGCCATCGGAACCGCTTATGAAAAGGAACTGACACTGGTTGCCAGAGGAGATCGCTTAAAGACATTGAAGGAGCAGGGGCTCGTCCTGCACAGTGAGCTGCGGGGAGAGATCACGGTACATCCCCGGGCGGTTGTATGCGCACAGGAACTGGAAGAGCAGGATGTGATCTTCCTCTGCGTGAAAAACTATTCCCTGGAGGAGGCTTGTGACCAGATCCGTCATGCAGTGGGGGAGCACACCATCGTGATCCCGGTGATGAATGGCGTGGATCCCGGAGACCGGGTGCGCGCAGCTCTTGGCAGAGGAATCGTTGTAGATTCGTTGATCTATATTGTTGCATTTATCGGAACAGACGGATCGATCGTTCATCAGGGAGATTTTGCGCGGATGCGTATTGGCATCAAGCATGCGACTGTGGAGGAACAGCAGGCAGTTACGCTGGTTTCTGACATTTTAACGGGCGCAGGTGTGGAGCATCTGGTGGCGGATGATATTGAGCTTGAGATTTGGCGCAAATATATCTTAAATTGCGCTTATAATGTTGCAACAGCTGCCTACGACAACAATATCGGGCAGCTTCGTGCCGATCCTCAAAAGGCAAAGGAGTTTGAGGATCTGGTCACTGAGGCATACGAGGTGGCAAAGGCAAAGGGCGTGGCTGTTCTTCCGGAGCACAGGGATGAGTTTTTTGACCGGTTTCATCATGTATACCGTGATGATGCCACCAGTTCCCTGCAGCGGGACTTAAACGCCGGAAAGCGGGCGGAGATCGAGACATTTTCCGGTTATCTGGTGCGTGAGGCAGAAAGACTGGGCATCGCAGCTCCGGTGTCGGAGAAAATGTATGGCCTGTTGAAGCAGCGTGCGCTGCAGGACTGACCGGATACGACTTCGGGATGATCCGGGCGTTCGCATTATGAAAAAGAGCAGAGAGGAATCCCTGCTTTTTTTGTTGCAGAAAAACGGGTAAATGCTATAATGTCTTTATATGATTTTAATATTTGACAAAAAACACAAATACAATCTTAATATCATATGTCTCAGTAAAATACAGGAGGATAGGTTTTCTTATGAATATCATTATTGCGGGGGATGGGAAAGTTGGCTCGATGCTGACCAGACAGCTGTCTTCCGAGGGGTATGACATCACCCTGATCGACGCAAATCCGAAGGTGCTTGAATCTACGGAGGAACTGTATGACATTATGGCCGTACAGGGAAATTGTGCCACCATGGAGGTGCTGGAACAGGCAGGTGTGAAGGATGCAGATCTGCTCATTGCCGCGACCAGTGCGGATGAGATCAATCTGCTCTGTTGTTTAACAGCGCATGGGATGAATAAGAAGTTACATACGATCGCCCGTATCCGTAATCCGGAATATACCGATCAGATCATAAAGATGCGGGAGATCTTTCCATTGTCCATGACCATCAATCCGGAGAAGCAGGCGGCGCTTGAGATTGAGAGACTGCTCAAATATCCGGGCTTTTTGAAGCGCGATACCTTCGCAAAGGGCAGAGTAGAGATCGTGGAGCTGCGTGTGGATGCAGACAGTCCGTTGTGCAACCACACACTGGCAGATCTGGATTCGGTGGTAGGTTGTAAAGTGCTTGTATGTGCAGTACTTCGAGAAGGTTCTGCAGTGGCGCCGGATGGCAATTATACCTTGCTTGCCGGAGACCGCATCTTTGTTACGGCGCCGACAAATACATTAGAAACACTGCTGAAAAATCTGAATATCATTACACATAAGGTAAAGCGGGTGCTGATCTGCGGCGGCGGGCGTCTTTGCTATTATCTTGCAAAGCAGCTGGAGCGAAGTGGGATCTCCGTGCGCGTGATCGAACAGGATTACGACCGGTGCGTGCATCTGGCAAATCTGCTTCCCGGAGTGACCGTCATTCATGGAGACGCCAGCGATGAGCGTCTTTTGGAGAGCGAGGGCATGGACGAATGTGATGCACTGGTGACGATGACGGGACTGGATGAGCTGAACATGGTCATTTCACTGCAGGGTACGATCCGTCATGTACCGCAGGTGATCACCAAGCTGGGTCGTGTGGATAATTCCCACATCCTGGATCGTCTGCCCATCGGAAGTACCATCAGCCCGAAGCAGCTGTGCTGTAACACGATCGTTCGATATGTCCGTGCGCTGCGTGACCAGACCGGGGCAGCGCAGACGGTGCATACCATTGCGGACGGACATGCAGAGGCACTGGAGTTTCGTGTGGACGACAACACGAGGCATATCGGTGAGCCGCTGAAAAAGCTGCATTTAAAGAAAAATGTATTGATCGTCTGTATCACCCACAAAGGCAATCAGGAGATCCCCGGCGGTGATTCCTTCTTTGAGAAGGGAGATACGGTCATCGTTGTAACCAGTGGTGATGTGGTGATCTATCAGTTAAATGATATTTTTGAGGCATAGAATCATGAATTATAAAATGATCGCGAAATTTATTGGAAAAATTTTGCTTGTGGGGGCGGCCTTTATGCTGCCTGCATACGGAATCAGTTTGTTTCAGCAGGAAGAGGTGGCTGCACGGGCCTTTCTTGTCACCATTCTGATCACCATGCTGACGGGCGGTGTGCTTGTGACTGCCACGAGAGGTGCAAGGAGGGGCTTTCATGCGAAGGAGGGACTGGTATGTGTGGGACTCAGTTGGATCGTACTCAGTCTGTTCGGTGCACTTCCGTTTTTCCTTTCCGGAGCCATTCCGCATTATGTAGATGCGCTGTTTGAGATCGTTTCCGGCTTTACAACAACGGGAGCTTCCATCCTGTCCGAGGTGGAATCACTTTCGATGGGCATCCTTTATTGGCGCAGCTTCAGTCACTGGCTGGGCGGTATGGGTGTACTGGTGTTTCTTCTGGCGGTTTCTTCCGGAGATGAGAGGAGTAAAGGCTTTACCATGCATATCCTGCGGGCGGAGAGCCCGGGACCGAAGGTTGGAAAGCTGGTTCCCCGTATGAAGCGTACAGCGGAGATCTTATACATCCTGTATATGGTGCTGACGGTGCTCGATATACTTTTTCTTCTTCTCGGAGGAATGCCGTTATTTGATTCTATCTGTACGGCATTCGGTACCGCCGGAACCGGAGGCTTCGGTATCAAAAATGACAGTATTGCCGGCTACAGTCCGTATCTGCAAAATGTGTGTACCGTGTTTATGCTGCTGTTCGGTGTGAATTTCAGCTGCTATTATATGCTGCTGTTAAAGCAGGTGAAGAGCGTGTTTAAGGACGAGGAGCTTCGCATGTATGTGGGCGTAGTGCTCGGCAGTATCGTTTTGATCGTCTGGAATCTGCGCGGCTTTTATGCCACCCTTGGGGAGACGATCCGCCACGCGGCCTTTCAGGTGGCAAGTATTGTGACCACCACCGGATTTGCCACAACGGATTTTGATCTTTGGCCTTCTTTTTCCAAAGGGATCCTGTTGTGTCTGATGCTTCTGGGTGCTTGTGCGGGAAGTACCGGAGGTGGATTTAAGTGCGGACGCGCGCTGCTGGTATTAAAAGGACTGCGAAGAAGTGTCCGCCAGATCGTCCATCCGGGCAAGGTGGAAGTGGTTCGGGTGAATGGACGGGCGGTGGAGGAAAAGGTGCTGGAGAACACCAATGCGTATCTGGCAGCTTATGCACTGATCATTGTGGCGAGCTTCTTTTTGATCTCGCTGGATGGCCTTTCGGTCACAACCAATCTGTCTGCCGTGCTGGCGTGCTTTAACAATATCGGACCGGGACTGGAAATGGTTGGACCGACATGCAATTTCAGTGGCTTCAGTATTTTTTCAAAGCTTGTTCTGATCATGGATATGCTGGCAGGACGACTGGAAATTTTCCCTATTTTAATCCTGTTTTCACGTACAACCTGGGGAAAACGGTGATTAGGAACAAAGAGGCGTTCTTGAATGTTAAAAAGATAACAATGTACTGAATTAAAGACAAAAAAATGGTAGAAAAATGGCGAAAACTACGGTATGATTAGCGTATAAAATGAGATTCGGAGGAGAACGAAGATGTACGCAGACGAAAATGTCATTAAGATCAAACATGAAGTACTTTATGAAGTAGCAAAGCATGCATTTGCGGGAGATTTGGAAGAGGCAAGAGATCACATTCCGATGGACCTGATCCCCGGACCTACACCGCAGTTCCGCTGCTGTGTGTATAAGGAGCGCGAGATCATCCGTCAGCGTATCCGCCTTGCAGAGGGAAAAGCACCCGGAACAGAGGATACCGGCAATGTGATTCAGGTCATCAGCTCCGCATGTGAGGACTGTCCGATCTCCAGCTATGTTGTCACAGACAACTGCCAGAACTGTATCGGAAAGGCATGTATCAACGCCTGCAATTTCGGCGCGATCTCAGCGGGAGAGCACCGTTCCCACATCGATGCAAATAAATGTAAGGAGTGTGGTAAGTGTGCAAAGGCATGTCCTTACGGCGCGATTGCACATCTGAAGCGCCCCTGTAAGTTTAAATGCCCGGTCAATGCCATTACCTACAATGAGCTTGGCATCTCCGTGATCGATGAGAAGAAATGCATCCGCTGCGGTCAGTGTATCCACAGCTGTCCCTTCGGTGCCATCGGTTCCAAGACATATATCGTGGATGTGATCCGCGCACTTACGGAGGGCAAGGAGGTATATGCGATCGTTGCACCTGCAACGGAGGGGCAGTTTGGTGATGGTATCACCATGCAGAGCTTCCGCGAGGCTGCAAAGAAGCTTGGATTTAAGGATCTGATCGAGGCCGGTCTTGGCGGAGATATGACAACCTCCAGTGAGGCAGAGGAGTGGCTGGAAGCATACAGAAACGGTGAGAAGAAGACCACCAGCTGCTGCCCGGGATTCGTCAATATGATCCGCAGACATTATCCGGAACTGTCCGATAAGATCTCTACGACAGTATCTCCCATGTGTGGAGTTTCCCGTTATGTGAAGTCCCAGCATCCGGATGCAGTGACCGTATTTATCGGACCCTGTGTGGCAAAGAAGTCGGAGGTTGTGGATCAGAAGATCGAAGGAAATGCAGATTATGTATTGACCTACAGCGAGTTCCGTGCGATCCTGCGTGCGAAAGAGATCGTTCTGGAGCCGAAGGCAAACACTTATCAGGAGGCTTCTGTATACGGTAAGCGTTACGGAAATGCCGGCGGTGTGACTGCATCTGTACTGCAGTATATGAAAGAGACCGATCAGGAGTGTGATGCAAAGGTATGTACCGTCAACGGTGCCGCTGATTGCAAGAAGGCACTTTTGCTCATGAAGGTTGGCAAGCTGCCTGAGGACTTCATCGAGGGTATGGCATGCGAGGGAGGCTGTGTCGGAGGACCGAGCCGTTTTGAGGAGATCTCATCCGCAAAGAAGAATCGTGATGAGCTGTTATCACAGGCAGATGACCGTACTATCACAGGTAATCTGAAGAATTATCCGATGGACGCGTTTTCTATGCATCGCGATCACGAATAAAAAGAAACGAAGTAATGATAAGATTAGGAATTCCCGGCTTTTCAGCCGGGAATTTCTTTGAGAGAGGAAAAAGATGAAAATAGTAATTATCAGGCACGGAGATCCCGATTATGAACATGATTCCCTGACAGCGAAGGGCTGGCAGGAGGCAGAATATCTGTCGGATCTGGTGGCAAAAACAGATGTCACAAAGGTGTATGTCTCACCCTTGGGACGTGCAAAGGACACGGCGGAAGCATCACTAAAAAAGCTGCATCAGACAGCGACCGAATGTGAGTGGCTGCGGGAGTTTGATGCGCCTATCCACCGCCCGGATGTGACAGACCGCAAAATGATCACCTGGGACTGGCTGCCCCAGGACTGGACGAAGGAGCCGCTGTTTTACGATCATGAAAAGTGGCTGGAGCATCCGGTCATGACAGAGAGTGATGTAAAGAAGCAGTACGACTGGGTCATTCAAAACTTTGATGCACTTTTGGCGTCCCACGGCTATGAGCGAGAGGATCATTTTTACCGTGTCAGGCAGGCGAATCGTGATACAATCGTATTTTTCTGTCACTTTGGACTGGAATGCGTGCTTTTAAGCCGTCTTTTGGATATTTCTCCAATGGTGCTCTGGCATCACGCCTGTGCAGCGCCCAGCTCTGTGACAACGCTGGTCACCGAAGAGCGCAGAGAGGGAATCGCACTGTTTCGTATGAGTGGTTTTGGTGATATTTCCCATCTGAATATGAATGGTGAGCAGCCGTCTTTTCAGGCGCGTTTTTGCGAGACCTTTGCGGATTGGACACAACGGCATGATTAGCCGATTTATGGAACTGCTTCAAAATCCTTGCGTGGAAGACAAAAATAGAGTATTATGATCGAAAAGATAGGAATAAAAAGATGGGATGCGTACAGTTTTGACCTGTATGCTCCAAAAAGACGGAGGGCGAGAGATGCTGACACAGTTCTCTAGAACAGAATTATTACTTGGAAAAGAAGCGATGGACCGATTGGCCGGTGCAAGAGTTGCGGTTTTTGGTATCGGCGGTGTGGGTGGATATGTGTGCGAGGCGCTGGTGCGAAGCGGCGTGGGAGCCTTTGACCTGATCGATGACGATAAGGTCTGTCTGACGAACCTGAACCGGCAGATCATTGCTACGCGAAAGACGGTTGGAAAATATAAGACCGAAGTGATGAAGGAGCGGATCTTAGACATCAATCCGGATGCGGATGTGCGGATACACAACTGCTTTTTCCTTCCGGAAAATGCAGATGAATTTCCTTTTGAGGAATACGATTACGTTGTGGATGCGGTGGATACCGTAACGGCGAAGATTGCACTTGTCATGAAGGCAAAGGAGCATGAGGTTCCGATCATCAGCAGCATGGGAGCGGGAAATAAGCTGGATGGCAGCCAGTTTCGCGTGGCAGACATTTACAAGACGAAGGTCTGTCCGCTGGCAAAGGTTATGCGTCGGGAACTAAAAAAGCGTGGTGTCAGGAAGCTGAAGGTGGTCTATTCCGAGGAACAGCCCATTACACCTATCGAAGACATGGCGATCAGCTGTAAGGCAAACTGTATCTGTCCGCCGGGCGCAGAACACAAGTGTACCGAACGCCGTGCCATTCCGGGAAGCGTTGCATTCGTGCCGTCTGTGGCGGGTCTGATTATTGCCGGAGAAGTCGTAAAGGATCTGATAAAGAACGAATAAGAGGTGGTGTTTGGCCCATCCCTGAAGTAGTGGATGATGAGGCTACGAGAACCATGAGCGGAAGACGAGGGAGAATATATGAGTATCACATTAGCAGAATTGAAGGAGCTGGATCAAAAGGATTACCAGATCATTGATATCCGTGATGAGATCGAGGTGTCTCACGGAGCAATTCCGAGGGCGGTCGTACTGCGGCCTGAGGAGATCGCGGCAAGTGAGAAAACAGATCATTCCAAAAAGCTGGTGATCTGCTGCAGCAGAGGGAAAAACAGTGTGGAAGTGGCGGAAGCTTTAAGAGAACAGGGATTTGATGCAGTAAGTCTGGAGGGCGGCTATGCGGCGTGGCTTTTGGACTATTTTGAAGAGCAGGAGAAGAACGCAAATGATGAATTTGCAAAAAATGTGGAGCTGAGTCTGCGGAAAACCTATAAGAAAAGGATCTGGTCTAAATTTACGAAGGCGATCAACACTTATGAGCTGGTGAAGCCGGGAGATAAGATCGCAGTCTGTATTTCCGGCGGAAAAGATTCCATGCTCATGGCAAAGTGCTTTCAGGAATTGAAGCTGCACAACAAGTTTGACTTTGAGGTGAAATTTCTTGTGATGGATCCCGGTTACAGTCCGGCAAACCGAAAAGTGATCGAAGAAAATGCAAAGAGACTGCACATTCCCATCACTATCTTTGAGTCGGATATTTTTGACAGTGTGTATCACATTGAGAAAAATCCGTGCTACCTGTGCGCCCGCATGCGCAGAGGTCATTTATACCACTATGCGAAGGAACTGGGCTGCAACAAGATTGCCCTGGGACATCACTACGATGATGTGATCGAAACGATCCTGATGGGCATGCTCTACGGTGCGCAGATCCAGTCCATGATGCCAAAGCTCCACAGCACGAACTTCGAGGGTATGGAGCTGATCCGTCCGCTGTATCTGGTGCGTGAGGATGACATCAAGGCATGGCGGGACTATAACGGACTCCGCTTTATCCAGTGCGCCTGCAAGTTTACAGATACCTGTACCACTTGCAATAATGAAGAAAACAGATCCAAGCGCATGGAGATCAAGGAACTGATCAAGACACTGAAGAAGGTCAATCCTTATGTAGAAGCGAACATCTTCAAGAGTGTGGAAAATGTGAATCTGGACACCATGATCTGCTATAAAACAAATGGAGAAAAGCATCATTTCCTCGATACCTATGATCACAGATGACACCAGGATCTCATTGACAATTACACGTAAATGCGGTAAATTAATTAATAACCTATAAGTTTACTAGGAAATAAAGATCCTTCTGTCCGGGGAAATACCGGCAGATCATTTTCATCAAAACAGGAGCGTGAAACGTATGAAGATTTCAACAAAAGGGCGCTATGCGCTGCGAATCATGATCGATCTGGCACAGCACGATGAGGGAGAGGCCATCCCGTTAAAGGAGATCTCTGAAAGACAGGGGATCACGCTAAAATACATGGAGCAGATCATGCCTCTATTAACCCGTGCCGGCTATGTGAGAAGCTTCCGCGGAAATAACGGCGGATATCTGCTGTCAAAAGCACCGGCGGATTATACGGTGGGAGATATCCTGCGCACCACGGAGGGATCCTTAGCACCCATCGCCTGTCTGGAGGATATACCCAACCGCTGTGAACGCCAGGAGAGATGTAGCACTTTGAAGTTTTGGGAAGGCTTGTGGCAGACCATCAATGATTATGTAGACGGCACGACCCTGGAAGAACTGATAAATCAGAAGAAAAAATAATTTTCAATTTATTTTCATTTCCTACTTGACAGATAGGAAAATATAGGATATGATACATTCAACGGAAAACCTATCGGATAAGTAGGAAAACAAAAACAGCTCCAAAAAAAGAGCGACGGAGTGCTTAAGGAGGATATGAATTATGAGCGAAAAAATCACAAGAGACCAGAGAAACTTAAAATTTGAGACATTACAGCTGCATGTGGGACAGGAGCAGCCGGATCCGGTAACGGATGCAAGAGCGGTGCCGATCTATCAGACATCATCTTATGTATTCCGCAACAGCGAACATGCAGCCGCACGTTTTGGACTGAGTGATGCAGGAAACATTTACGGACGTCTGACCAACCCGACAGAGGATGTGTTTGAGAAGCGTATCGCAGCACTGGAGGGCGGCGTGGCAGCACTGGCAGTAGCCAGCGGAGCAGCAGCGATCACTTATACGATCGAGAACCTGGCACAGGCCGGAGATCACATCGTATCTGCAAAGAATATTTACGGCGGTTCCTTCAATCTGCTGCTTCATACATTACCGCAGTATGGCATTACTACAACCTTCGTAGATATCTTCAATTTAGAGGAAGTTGAGGCTGCGATCCAGGACAATACAAAGGCACTTTATATCGAGACCCTTGGCAATCCGAATTCGGATGTTGTTGATATCGAGGCATTGGCAAAGCTTGCTCATGCACATAAGATCCCGCTAGTGGTAGATAACACCTTCGCAACACCTTATCTGGTTCGTCCCATTGAGTATGGTGCAGATATTGTTGTACATTCCGCTACAAAGTTTATCGGCGGTCATGGAACGACTATTGGTGGTGTCATCATCGACAGCGGAAAGTTCGACTGGGAGGCATCCGGAAAATTCGCTTCACTTACAGAGCCCAACCCCAGCTATCATGGCATCAGCTTTACAAAGACAGTTGGACCGGCAGCCTTCGTGACAAAGATCCGCGCGATCCTGCTGCGTGATACCGGTGCTACACTTTCACCGTTCCATGCATTCTTCTTCCTGCAGGGCTTAGAGACCTTATCCCTTCGTGTGGAGCGTCATGTGGAGAATGCGTTGAAGGTTGTCGACTATCTGAGCAAGCATCCGCAGGTAGAAAAGGTAAATCATCCCGCTGTGACCGACGATCCGACACAGCAGGCATTATATAAGAAATATTTCCCCAACGGCGGAGGCTCTATCTTTACCTTCGAGATTAAGGGTGATGAGCAGAAGGCCAAGGACTTCATTGACAATCTGGAGCTGTTCTCTCTGCTTGCAAACGTGGCAGATGTGAAGTCACTGGTCATCCATCCGGCTTCTACCACACACAGCCAGTGCAGCCCCGAGGAGCTGCTGGATCAGGGCATCAAGCCGAATACGATCCGTCTCTCCATCGGAACTGAGCATATTGATGATATCATTCAGGATCTGGAAGAGGCATTCCGTGCCGTAGCAGAATAAAACGAGTGAGCATAAAAGATATAAATCGGAGGTAAACAGACATGAGTCAGATTAAAGAGAGCGCATTAGAGTTAGTTGGAGGAACACCTATATTAAAAGCAAGCAGATATGCAAAGAAGGCAGGCGCAGAGGGCGCGACCATTCTTGCAAAGCTGGAGTATTTAAATCCCGCAGGATCCGTCAAGGATCGTATCGCACTGGCAATGATCGAGGATGCGGAAAAGAGCGGTTTATTAAAGCCGGGGGCAACCATCATCGAGCCCACCAGTGGTAATACCGGTATCGGACTGGCAGCAGTGGCAGCAGCGAAGGGTTATCGTGCCATCCTGACACTGCCCGATACGATGAGTGTGGAGCGCAGAAATCTGTTAAAGGCATACGGCGCAGAGCTGGTGCTCACCGAGGGTGCCAAGGGAATGAAGGGTGCCATTGCAAAGGCAGAGGAATTAAAGAATGAGATTGATGGAGCAGTGATCTTAGGACAGTTCGTAAATCCTGCAAACCCCGCAGCACACAAGGCGACCACCGGACCGGAGATCTGGGAGCAGACAGACGGAAAGGTAGATATCTTTGTGGCAGGTGTGGGAACCGGTGGAACGATCACCGGTGTCGGCGAGTATTTAAAGGAGAAAAATCCGGATGTGAAGATCGTGGCAGTTGAGCCCGCAGGAAGCCCGGTTCTTTCCAAGGGAACTCCCGGAGCACATAAGATTCAGGGAATCGGTGCCGGATTTGTACCGGATGTATTAAATACCACCGTTTACGATGAGATCATTCCCATTGAGAACGCGGATGCATTTGCAGAAGGAAAAGCATTTGCAGTCAGCGAGGGTATCCTGGTAGGTATCTCCTCCGGTGCTGCATTAAAGGCAGCAACGATCCTGGCACAGAGACCGGAAAATGCAGGAAAGACCATCGTGGCACTGCTTCCGGATTCCGGAGACAGATACCTGTCAACACCGCTTTTCAATAACGATTAATAATGGGAAATATAAAAACTGCAGCTCGTTTCACCGGCTGCAGTTTTTTTAAGAGAACTTTGAAAGGAGGATTTTGCAAAAAATGAGAATATCAACAAAAGGACAGAATGCGATCAAGCTCATGCTGGATCTGGCTGTATACAGCACCGGTGAGCCTGTGAAGCTGAAGGATATCGCAAAAAGACAGAATATCTCGGAAAAATATTTAGAGCAGATCATCTCACTTTTGCACAAGGACCGGCTGGTGAAAAGTGTCCGGGGTGCCCGGGGCGGTTACACGCTCTATGATGTGCCGGAACGATACACGGTTGGTCAGATTTTGCGCGCTGCGGAGGGAAGCCTGGCACCCACGGACTGTGTAGGCGATAACGGAAAACTATGTGAAAATATGGGAAGCTGTGTGTGCTACCGCCTTTGGACCAAGCTGGATGATGCGATCAGTGAGGTGTTGGATTCTATTACACTTGCGGATATGCTGGACTGGCAGAATGAGCTGATGGGCGATCAGTATGTGATCTGATAAAAATAAAGGTTTCTTTTTTGTCTGAAAATTGGTATACTGTTTCACATGATTAAATAAATATTTTCATTCCTTCGGCTGAAGGTGGAAAACAGGAACATTCGGTAAAACTGTTCAGAACAGGTCGGAGCGGAACCGCGTAGGTCTACACTCCGTTCCGGTCGGTGCTAAACGTACATCCACCGGATGTCCAGCACCCGTAAGAACATGATTCATGAGTGCGGAAATCCCATTGTCGTAGATGATTTTCATGGATTTTCGCATCGTAACTGTGAAGGTACTGAACAGTTACCATTCGGTAAAACTGCCGGGCAGCGGTAGAGTGAGATAAGAGGGGAGAGGATCGTCATATTATTCGGACAAAAGAAAAACAGGACAAATGCGGCAGAGGGTTTTTCTGCCGGTACAGATGCCGGAACAGAAAACGGCACATTTACGGAAATGCCGGGTGGAAAAAAGAAAAAGAAATTTTCACCGGCGAAGCTGGGGCGCAGCATGGTGCTTGTGATCCTGGCGCTGGTTGTGGTTTACCTGTTGGGTGGAAGTATTTACACACTGCGGGAAAATGAGTATGCGGTTGTGACGACCTTCGGTGTGCCCGGCGTCGTGGGAGAACCGGGTATGCATGTGAAGATACCCTTCGCGCAGGAGATGACCCGTGTGCCGAAGACCATCAACGGATTTTCCATCGGCTATGACCGGGAGACCAATGAGTCCATTGATGCGGAGTCCTTTATGATCACCCGGGACTACAACTTTGTGAATGTGGATTTCTACGCGGAGTATCGCGTGACGGATCCGGTGAAATACATGTATCATTCCGAGGATCCCGTGGCGATCCTAAAGATGCTTACCCAGAGCTATATCCGTGACACCATCGGACTGTATGATGTGGACAGCGTCATCACCACCGGAAAAAATGAGATTCAGGCTTCTATTAAAGAGAAGATCATGACCCGCCTGGATCAGGAGGATCTGGGTATCCAGCTGGTGAACATCACCATCCAGGATGCAGAGCCGCCGACATCGGAGGTTATTGATGCATTCAAGAATGTGGAGAATGCAAAGCAGGGCAAGGAGACCTCCATCAACAAAGCAAACCAGAAGCGAAACGAGGATATTCCTGCAGCGCGGGCCAAGGTGGACGAGACGTTGAAGACCGCCAATGCAAAGGCGGAGGAGCGCGTCAACGAGGCAAAGGGTCAGGTGGCCCGTCTCAATGAGCTGTATGCCGAGTATAAGAAATATCCGTTGATCACAAAGCAGCGCATGTTCTACGAGACGATGGAGGACATTCTGCCTGACATGAAGGTGATCATCACGAAGAGCGACGGAAGCACCCAGACGATGCTTCCACTGGAGAGCTTTGCGAATATTGAAATGAACACACCGGATGCCGGAAATACAGAGGAAGGAGGTGCGGCAGATGCAGAAAACTAAAGGAAAAAAATGGATATTTGTCGTACTTCTGATCGCGCTGTTCGCACTGGGCGGCTCCTGCATGGTTGTCACGTATCCGAATGAATATGCGGTTGTCAAGCAGTTCGGAAAGATCGTTTCTGTCAAAGAAGATCCGGGACTGAGCGTGAAGGTGCCTTTTATCCAGCACGTGGAAAAAATCGAGAAGGAAGTGCTTCTTTACGATCTGGCGGTGAGCGATGTTATGACAAAGGATAAAAAGTCCATGATCGCCGACTGTTTTGTTCTGTGGGAGATCAATGATCCCATTAAGTACACACAGACACTGAGCGCCCAAAAGAGCAATGCGGAATACCGCATCAACACGATCGTATACAACAGCTTAAAGAACGTGATCAGTTCCCTTTCACAGGAAGAGGTCATCAGCGGACGAGACGGAGAGCTGGCGGCATCCATTAAGAACAATATCGGTGACACGCTGAATCAGTATGGTATCACGCTGCTTGCAGTGGAAACAAAATCTCTGGATCTGCCGGATGAGAACAAGGCGGCCGTCTACGAGCGTATGATCTCCGAGCGAAACAATATCGCTGCCACCTACAAGGCAGAGGGTGAAGAGGAAGCAAAGGAGATCTCCAACAATACAAAGGCGGAGATCACCATCATGCAGTCTGAGGCAGATGCACAGGCGGAGGAGATCGTTGCAAAAGGCGAGGCGGAATACATGCGCATCTTAAGTGACGCGTATAATAACGAGGAAAAGGCAGATTTCTATCTGTTCCTTCGTTCTTTGGATGCGGCAAAGGCAACGATGAAGGGTGATAACAAGACACTTATTATCGATGAGACTTCGCCGCTGGCGGATATCTTTTACGGCAGATAGGCTGCTGAAAGTAAAATATTACGAAGAGAAACCATGCAGCATCTGCGACTTTGCACGTCAGGTGTGGAGCAGATGTGCATGGTTCTCGAGAGGTAATTGCGAAACTCGCTCACAATGTGAACAGGGAATGTGAGACACCAGAAAACATAATCTGGAAAGTTTCGCAATTGTTTAATGTTTTTCGAGAGAATAGAAAATAAGGGGAAAGAGAATGGCTTCGTATGAAATTGTGGAACAGATCCTTGCGGAGGCCAAAAAGATGGTCTCCGGAAAGGATACCTGTATCAAAAAGGCCTTTGCAGCGATGCTGGCGGGAGGTCATATATTGATCGAGGATGTGCCCGGCGTGGGAAAAACCACGCTGGCACTTGCTTTTTCCGCGGCAATGTCACTGAACAATCACAGAATGCAGTTTACGCCGGATGTACTGCCGGCAGATATTTTAGGCTTTACCATGTACGATAAGGAACGTGGCGAATTCTTTTACCGGGAGGGTGCGATCATGTGCAACCTCTTTCTGGCAGATGAGATCAACCGCACCTCGCCAAAGACCCAGTCTGCGCTCCTGGAGGTCATGGAGGAGCGCCGGGTGACCGTGGACGGCATCGGACATGAAGTGCCGGAGCCGTTTTTGGTCATCGCCACGGAAAACCCGAAGGGAAGTGCCGGAACACAGCTTTTACCCGAGTCCCAGCTGGACCGTTTCATGATCTGTATGAGCATGGGTTATCCGGATTTTGATAGCGAGGTGCTGATCGCACAGGGCAAGAGCAGTCGTAACAGCGCGGAACAGATCCGTCCGGTCATCGATGCGCAGGGACTGGTGAGCCTGCAGAGCGAGGCGGATGCGGTCTATGTGCATGAGAGCATTTATGAATATGTGACGCGGCTGGTTGCCGCCACGCGGGAAAACGACTATATCGATCTGGGGGTCAGTCCCAGAGGAACGATCGCATGCGTGCGCATGGCGAAGGCATGGGCGTATGTGCACGGCAGGGATTATGTGCTTCCGGAGGATGTGACGGATATCTTTTTGGATGTGACGGCTCACCGGATCGTCCTGAATACCAAGGCCCGTGTAGCAAAGCTTTCACCGGTGCAGGTGCTGGGTGAGATCACAGAGAAGACACCGCGCCCGACCTCATTTATTCCGTCGGAGACCCACAGGAGAAGCAGAAAATGATACATCTGATCATGGCAGTCCTTCTGATTCTGCTGCTTATCTATGTGGCTGCGCTCTATGAGAGCACAGCACTGGTGCTCCTGGCCTTTCTTTTGGCCGGGCTTGTTGGTTCTGCGTTTTTACTTTTACTCTGGCGTCTGGCGATGCTGGATGTGGACATTACTATTCCCATGACACTGGCGGAAAGCGGACGCCCGGTGGGGGTGCGTTTTCCGATGCGTGCAAAACGAACGCTGCTTGGCAAGACCCGTGTGCGCGTTTTGGTGGAGGGGCGGCAGCTGCCCGGAATGAAGAAAAAACGGATATGGCTGACCCTTTTTGCACCGTCCGCCTCAGAGGAAACGGTTCGCAAAGAGGTGACCATGCATTGTGCCGGCGGCTATGAATATCGCCTGCGGCGTGTGCGCGTGTATGACTGGACCGGCTGGTTTTCTCTGGAAAAGCGGGTGAACCGGTCTGCCGTCACACAGCTTTTGCCCCAGGTCCACGAACTGCCGATCCGGTTGTCCGGGGCAGTGCGCGGTTTTTTTGGAGAGGCAGAGGTTTATGATGATCTGCGGGGCGGAACGGATCAGTCGCAGGTGTTTCAGATCAGAGCGTATGTGCCGGGGGATCGTCTGCAGAATATTCACTGGAAGCTTTCTGCAAAGTCTGATGAACTGATGGTGCGGGAGCACAGCCTGCCCAAGGGCTGCGGGATCGTGCTTCTGCTGGGATCAAAGGGAATGGAACGGATCAGTCCCGGGCAGCGGGATCGCTTTTTACAGATCGCAGCTTCTGTTTCCTTTGCGATGGTCGATGCGGGGTGTCCCCATATTGTCAGCTGGCAGGATGCGGGGGTTGGAGACCTGGTGCGCATGCGCGTGGATGATGAAGAGGGATTTTACGAATGGCAGCTGTTGTATCTGAATGCCCGGGCAGGCGGTCCGGAAACAGATATAGAAGCTTGTTATGTTCAAAAATATCGCAGTGAGCGCTGCTTGCACCGGATCTGTATCGAGCCGGATCTGAAGGTGCGTCTTGACGGAAAAGACTGGCATTCCTTTGCAAAAAAGGGTGATCTGAAGGAAGAACTGGGTGCGCTGCAGCTGTATTTATAGAATGATATGATGATGAGACATGAAATAAGCTGGGAAAAAGAAAAGAAGCATAGCGGAGCTTTGGTGGATCCGCAGCGGCGTGGAAGCTGGTATGACTGCCTGCTTCTTTTTTGTGGTGCCTGCCTTTGCGTATGGAGTGCCTGGCTTCAAATGTATGGCATGCTGGATGGACTGGACGGGATCACACCGGTCAGACATACCTTCCGGTATCTGCTGCTTGCACTGATCCTTTTTTCGTTTTTTTACGGCAGCGGGTTGTTTTCCCGGTTATGGATGCGGGCGCTTCCGGCGATTCCGGTTGTATTTTTTGCCCTGCGGTTTTTCCGGAAGCATCAGCTTCCACTGGAGGATGGTATTTTATATCTGTTGCGTATGTATGTGGCAAAGATCTGCAAATACTATGAGTGTGTTCTGATCTTTCCGCTTGGCAAGCGAAGCGAGGCACCGATGGCATTGGCCTTCTGGCTGCTTCTCTTAGTGACAGGGTGCTTTCTTCTGGCGGGGATCGTGAAAAAGATGGAGCTTTTTGCGGTGCTTCCCCTTGCTATGCTGATCGCGTCAGTGGCCGTTGGAGAGGTGTCGGACAGGCAGGGTATCGTTCTGTTGTTTGCAGGTGTGATCGTGCTGCGTATGTACAGTCAGAGAAACAGGGAGCGCATCCGTGTGCGTGCGGCGCAGCTTGCGGTGGCTTTATGCATTTGTATCGTAATAGGCGCGGTATGCTCCGGTTACGGGGATACCGTAGTTGCAAAGCATGATGTGATGATGGAGCGTCAGCTGGCACTGGAGGATGCAGTCCTTGCATTGCCGGTGTGGGATCTGTTCGCACAGGATGGAACCGTAACAAACGATGAACCCCTTGGAAAAGGCCGTGAGGTTCTGACGATGACGCTCTCGGATCAGCCTACAGAAAATGTGTATCTAAAGACCTATGCGGCGGAGCATTACGAAAACGGCAGATGGAGTGCAGACGAGGCAGGCTTTGCGCAGGCGGCGACAGAGCAGAAAATGACAGCAGAGGAGGCCGGTGGACAGATCTGGAATCTCTCCCGGGAGGCAGGCACACGGATCCTGGATCCGGAGAATGGCAAGGAGGCAATTGGAAATATTGCCATGGCATTGCCGAAGGAGTATGATTACACGATCACCTGCCGGAATTTCGGAAAAACCGCTCCGCTGCCTTACCTGAGCAGTCTTCCGGAGGAGATCCGGATGAATGGTGATACGGCAGCGGAAAAGCCGTGGACGAAACGAAGCTATAGTGGTAATCTGATGATGGGAGGCCGCAGGACAGATCCCCTGATCGATTATCTGGTCACCTTTTATCTGACAGAGCTGTGGCCCGGTCAGGAAACTGCGATCAGCAAACTGAAAGAACGGACGAATCCGGAAGACCAGGCGTTATGGTATTCGGAGCTTGTGTGGAACCGGTGTGCAGAGGCAGTGCTATGCGGGCCTGTTCAGAAGTGGCTGGATGGTTATCTGGAGCAGATTGGGTGGGAGAGCAGCGGAGATTTTCGGGCATACCTTTCCACTTTGCAGGAGAGGGGAAATATGTCCATGACGAATGCGACGCGTTTGTCCTATGTACCGCTTCTACAGTCATTTTTGATGTATTCCTGTACCTACAGCAAGAAGCTGGATCCGCTGCCGGCGGGGGCGGATCCCCTTGATTATTTTCTGAATACCTCCGGAGAGGGGTATTGTGTGCACTTTGCGTCGGCTGCTACGCTGATGCTGCAGACGCTGGGGATCCCGGCGCGTTATGCCAGTGGTTATGTGGTGTTCCCCAAGGATTTTAAGGAAACAGATGAGGGATATTCGGCTGTTGTGACGGATGAGCGTGCCCATGCCTGGACAGAGGTTTATCTGGATGGATTCGGCTGGTTGCCTATCGAGGCTACACCCGGTTTTTCGGACGGAAGTGTAACGGATGAGAAAGCGCCTGCAGCAGATGAGGCAAAGGATCCAAAGGGGCAGCAGAAGCCGGAGGAGGAAACGAAGGAAACAAAGCCGGCGGAAGAAAAACCGGAGGAAGAAGCCCCGGATGCCGGAGAACAAAAGGATCGTGAGGATCAACGGGATCAGGAAGCGATGGATCTGACATTGTCTTCGAAGGTGTTTGGCAGGACGATCCGCTGGTGGTCTGAATGTCTGATCGCACTGTTCGTGGGCTATTTTGCCCTCTGTCTGATGATCGACCTGATCCGTCTGTATCAGAAAAAGAAAGAAGAACAGATCAGACAAAAGATCTCAGAAGGACGCTGTAGGGAAGCGATCCTTCTCACCAACCGCCGGATGTACCGGATGCTTTCTGCGAGAATGCTTTTCTTTGGAAGAAGGATCCGGGACGATGAACAGCTTCGGCGTGGGCTGCAGTGGTTTTCAGCGCTTCGTGAAGCTGCTGTTGATGTGGAAACCTATATGGTGCTTGTCAGACAGGCATATTTTTCAGATGATGAGATGCGCGCGGAGGATGCCGAAATCGTGTATAGAATCTATCTGCGCTGTAAAATGAAACGAAAGGAACGGGTGAAAAAAGAAAATGGTACTGACATTTTCAGACTTGACATATGAGACAAAGGACTGGGTGACAAGGAAGCTGAAGGAGGACGGCAGAGCCCTCTGCGAGTATTCCTTTGCGTCCAATTATGCGTGGAGTCCTTATTTTGCGTTGCGGTTGGCAAGGCTTGGTGAGAGCGGGATCTTTCGCTACATGGGGGAAAAGCATGACCTGTACAGCTTTCCCTTTGGGGGCGGCGATCAGGACAAGCAGGCGCTTTTGGAGCAGGTCATGAAGCAGTGCGAAGAAGAGGGTGAAACGCTGGAGCTGTCCCCGCTTGCACAGAAGGATTATGATTTTTTACGGCGTCATTATCCGGGGCAGTTTCTCATGGCAGCCAACCGGGATATGAGCGATTACATTTATGAGCGGGAAAAGCTGGTAAAGCTGCCGGGAAAAAAGTATCACGGAAAGCGCAATCACATTGCGCGATTTATGGATGCAGATGACTGGTGCTATGAGGCCATCACGGATGAGAACCGCGCAGATGCAAAAGAAATGATGGATGAGTGGAAAAACCGGCGCGCAGATGCATGGAATGTGGAACTGGAGCAGGAATTCGGGGCGATGACAACGGCGCTTTTAGAGATGGAGCAGCTTGGAATGGTCGGTGGACTGCTTCGGAAAGCAGGGCGCGTGGTGGCTCTTTCCATCGGTGAGCCGCTGAACGAGGATACCTTTGTGGTGCATTACGAAAAAGCATTTGCGGATGTGCAGGGTGCATATCCCATGATCAATCAGCAGTTTGCGGAGCATGCGGCGGAGGGCTATACGTTTATTGACCGCGAGGAGGATACCGGAGATCCGGGACTGCGCAAGGCAAAGCTGTCCTATCAGCCCTGCAGGCTGGAGAAAAAATACACTGCGATCAAAAGCGAGGTGGTGTTTGCCCATCCGGAGGATGAACAGATGATGGCAGAGCTGTGCAGCTTGTGGAACACCTGTTTTGATGACGGGGATTTTGCGGAATTTTATATGAAGCACCGTCTGACGGATGACAACATGCTTGTCATTCACCGGGATGGAAAGCCCGTATCCATGGCAAGCTTTCTTCCTGCTGTGTATTACACAAAAAACGGTGCGATCCCGGTGCGCTATGTGTATGCGGTAGCAACACTGCCGGAGTATCGCAGACAGGGACTGGCCCAAAAGATCATCGCCTGTGGAAGTGAGCTGTGGGATGAGCCCTTGGTGCTCAGTCCTGCGGATGCGCATTTGTACCAGTATTATGGAAAAATGGGTTTTGTGTGTGCATTTCGAAGTGAGCATGCAGGCGAACGTCTTTTTCCGCTCAAAAACTGCTGTTGGAATTTTCATTTGGAAGAGGCTACGCCGGAAGAATATGCATCTGTCCGTCTACAGCTTTTGAAAGAGCGAAAAGTAGCATTTATCAGCTGGGATGAGCAGGCGATCGACTTTGCATTTGCGGCAAATGAGCGAGAGGGCGGCCGCAATCTGTTTTTTGTACCGGATGCAGCCCCGGACAAGAAAGAGCTTCTGATGTATACCACAGAAGGAGAAGAGCTGGTGCTCATAGAGACGACGCTGCAGGAAGAAGTATGGTCACGGCTTCTGCCGGAGCTTTTGGCAGAAACCGGAACAAAACGCGTGCGTTATGAGATACCCGGCGGTATGATCCTTTTGCCGGAGCGGCTGGCGGGCTTTGAAGTGCCTGGAGACGGGTATCTGAATCTGACATTGGGATAACAGATCCCGGCGGCTTTTGTCGTATAGGAGACGAAGTTTCCTATACGACAAAAAATGTCACTGCCCGCAAGCTGTTCGAGCAGTGACATACCGATTATGAAAGAGCTTCTACCTTTTGCACTTTGATCATGTTTGTAGTACCGGAATGACCGAGGGGCACACCGGAGGTGATGACGACGATATCATCCTCCGCGATGTGTCCCTTTTTCTGTGCACACTCCACGGCGTGATTGAACAGATCCAGCACATGATGACGCTCCTCCATGACAAGGGGTGTCACGCCCCAGGAGAGGTTCAGCTGTCTTGCCACCCGGGCGCTTGTTGTGCAGGCAATGATATCCGACTGTGGACGGTAGCGGGAGATCATGCGGGCTGCGTAACCGGATTTTGTGACTGTTAAGATGGCGCGGGCACCCAGATCCAGTGCGGTGGTACAGGTGGCGTGGCAGATGGCATCCGTGATATCCGGATTTTCGTCCCGTGTGATGGAGAAGAAGCGCTTGCGGTAGTCAATATCTGCTTCCGTACGCTCTGCGATGCGCACCATTGCCTGCAGCGCTTCCACCGGATACGCACCGGCAGCAGTCTCACCGGAGAGCATGATGGCGCTGGTGCCGTCATAGATGGCGTTTGCTACGTCTGTAACCTCCGCACGGGTCGGGCGGGGATTTTTCATCATGGAGTCCAGCATCTGTGTAGCCGTGATGACCTGTTTGCCAGCGGCGTACACCTTTTTGATGATCATTTTCTGGATCACAGGCACTTCTTCCATGGGGATCTCAACACCCATGTCACCGCGGGCGATCATGATGCCGTCTGAGACCTCTATGATCTCGTCAATGTTTTTGACCCCTTCATCATTTTCGATTTTTGCGATGATGGCAATGCCTTCTCCGCCGTTCTGCTCTAACAGATGGCGGATCTGCAGCACATCGTCCCTGGTGCGGACGAAGGATGCTGCAATGATGTCCACATCCTGATCGATGCCGAATAAAATATCATCCCGGTCCTTTTCGCTCATATACGGAAGTGAAAGATGGACACCGGGGACATTGATGCCCTTGTGATTGCTGAGGGTGCCATCGTTGTGGACCTCGCAGACAATGTCTGTTCCCTCGATGGCTGTGACTTCCATGGAGATCAGGCCGTCATCTAAAAGGACAATGGTTCCAATGGACACATCCTGATACAGCTCTTTACAGGTGATGCCGACAGAATGCTCATCACCGGGTTCATCGCTTGTAGTAAGCGTAAAGGTCTGGCCCCGTGTCAGCTGGATCTTTCCATCCTTAAAATTCTTTACGCGGATCTCAGGTCCTTTGGTATCTAAAAGGATGGCTACCGGCTGATCCTTCTCGCTTCGGATCTTCTTGATGGTATCCATCCGCTTTTTCTGTTCTTCGTGATCTCCATGGGAAAAATTAAACCGTGCAACGTTCATGCCGTTTTCAACCAGTGCTGCCAGCACACCGGGCACTTCCGTTGCGGGACCCATGGTACAGATGATCTTTGTTTTTCTCATACGATCGATTTCCTCCGAATAAATATTCTTATTTTGTACAACATTATTATATAAGATGTGCAAGAATAATTGCAACATGTATCTAATGAAAGACACTTCGGACGAAACAGATCAATGAATGAAAAATGGAAAGGGAAAAAATCATATGAAACAAATGGACTCTTTACAGATCAATCAACAGAAGATCGCGATCATCGGCTGCGGCTTTGTGGGCGCTGCCTGCGCCTTTGCACTGATGCAGAGCGGCATGTTCTCAGAAATGGTTTTGCTGGATGTAGATAAAAGCCGTGCAGAAGGTGAGGCCATGGACATCAGTCACGGAGTTCCCTTTGCAAAGCCTGCGAAGATCTATGCGGGAGACTATGACGATATCAGGGATGCGGCGATCATTGTGATCACCGCAGGAGCAAATCAGAAGCCGGACGAAACAAGGCTTGACCTTGTAAGCAAGAATGTGCGGATTTTCCAGTCCATCATCCCGCAGATCAAAGCGCGCGATTATGGAGGAATCCTGCTCATCGTTTCCAATCCGGTGGATATTCTTACCTATGTGGCAGCGAGGCTGTCCGGATTTACGGAAAACCGCGTGATCGGGTCCGGAACAGTCCTTGACACCGCACGGCTGAAACGCGCAGTAGCGGAGCATTTGACCGTAGACAGCCGCAGTGTTCATGCGTTTATCATCGGGGAACACGGTGACAGTGAGATCGCGGCGTGGTCCGGAGCAAATATCTCCGGTATTCCCCTCAGTGATTTCTGCGAGCTGAGGGGCCATTACGAGCATGAAAAAAACACGGCAATGATTGCCGAGCAGGTGAAAAACAGTGCCTATGAGATCATTGCAAAAAAGCAGGCTACCTATTTTGGCATCGCCATGTCTGTCAAGCGTATCTGCGAGGTCATTCTGCGTGACGAGAAATCGATCCTTCCGGTTTCATCCTTGATGTACGGAGAGTACGGTATCTCCGATGTGGCGTTATCCATGCCTGCGATCGTCGGAAAAAACGGTGTGGAGACAAAGGTTCCGATCCCCCTTTCTGATGATGAATTAGACCGTCTGCAGCAGTCGGCATCCATGCTCCGGGATGTGTTGGATGAGGTGGGGATGTAAACGTTCTCAGACCACCCTGCTGAACAGAGAAAGAACTGCCGCACTTGCGATGATTGAATCGTTTGTGCGGCAGCTCTTAGCAGTTGCATTTTTTCATGTAAGTGATAAATTCATCCAGTGACAGGGGCTTATTGAATAGGTATCCCTGATACCAGATGCAGCCCAGCTCCTGTAATTTCTGACATTGTTCTTCCGTTTCCACGTATTCCGCAATGACCTTTACACCAAGCTCTTTACCAAGCTCTACGATGGATGCAACGATCTTTTGATTGGTGGGGTTGTCAAGCAGATGCTTCACCAGGGAACCGTCCAGCTTTACAACACCGAAGTAGTTAGACTGCAGATAGATGAGGGAGGTGTGTCCCATACCAAAATCATCGATCAGAAGTACATGACCGCAGTTTTTCAGTCGTTTCAGTTTATCGATCACAAAGTCTGCATTTGTGATCATGTCCTGCTCTGTGATCTCCAGCCACATGTATTCCGGCGGGATCATCATGATCAGGCCATGCCGGATCACGGTTAGCAAAAAAACATTTTCTATCTGATAGTTTATATGTATGAATTTTTCCCTGATATTCATTGCACATTTTCCCCCAAGAAAAATAAGGCGTCATAGTAAACGCAAAATGGATGTATGCTCTGTAACTGAGACTGTGCGAAACAGTTACATTTATGTTTATAGTAGCATATTTCATGAAAGAGAGGCAATAAAAAAAGAAGCAATTATAAGAATTGACTAAAATACAATTATCTGTTGACAAATATTTCTAAGAGCACTATACTGCCAAATAGTTTGACAGTCAAATGATTTGACAATCAAAATATTTGACATTCAAATTATTTGAAATTCAAACTACATCACATAGTAATGAAAACAAGATATGAAATTTAAAAGAGAAAAGAAAGCGAGGACAAAGAAATGTTAGAGAAATTACAGGAGATCATTGCAGGGCAGTTAGGAATCGAGGCAGCAGAGGTACAGGCGGAGTCCAATTTTAAGGATGACTTAAACGCAGACTCTCTGGATCTGTTTGAGATGATCATGGCTATGGAGGAGGAGTTCGGCGTAGAGATCCCTTCCGATGATCTGGATCAGATCGCAACTGTTCAGGATGTAATGGATTATTTAAAGAATAAGGGTGTGGAAGACTAAGATGGCAGAGCTGATAAGTGAACTGCTGGGCATCCGTTATCCGATCATTCAGGGAGGAATGGCATGGGTCGCCACCTGGGAGCTGGCCAGTGCCGTATCCAATGCCGGCGGACTTGGCATCATCGGTGTGGGCGGCGCAGATGTGAACTGGGTTGCGGAACAGATCCGGCAGATGAAAGAACATACAGACAAGCCTTTCGGTGTGAACCTGATGCTGATGAATCCCCAGGCAGATGAGATCGCAGAGCTGCTTGTGAAAGAGCAGATCCCGGTGATCACAACCGGAGCGGGAAATCCCGGAAAATATATGGACAGCTGGAAAGCAGCCGGAGCAAAGGTGATACCGGTCATCGCAAGCGTTGCGCTTGCAAAGCTGATGGAGCGTGCGGGAGCCGATGCAGTGGTGGCTGAGGGTACAGAATCCGGTGGACATATCGGTTCCGCCACAACAATGACTCTGGTACCGCAGGTTGTGGATGCAGTGAGTATTCCGGTCATCGCAGCCGGAGGTATCGCGGACGCCAGAGGCTTTGCGGCAGCGATGATGCTTGGTGCCAGCGGCGTGCAGATGGGTACGCGTTTTGTGGCTGCTAAGGAATCGATCGTACATCAGAATTATAAGGAAAAGCTCATCAAAGCCAAGGATATCGATTCTGAGGTGACGGGACGAAGCACCGGGCATCCGATCCGCGTGCTCAGAAATAAGATGACCCGCGAGTATCTGCGCATGGAAAAAGAAGGTGCAAGCCTGGAAGAACTGGAAAAGATGACGCTTGGTGCACTGCGCAAAGCGGTTGTGGATGGTGATGTGATGACAGGAAGCGTGATGGCAGGGCAGATCGCAGGACTTGTAAAGAGTGAGGACAGCTGCGCAGAGATCATCGAAGAGATCGTATCCGGTGCAGAGCAGCTGTTACATCGAACATTTTAATCATTGTTGTATTCATTGAGACGCTCCGGATGCATGTGAACATTTGGAGCGCCTTGTATAGATGACAGGAGTAAAAAGCGTATATGAGCAAGAGAGTTTTTATGTTTCCCGGACAGGGATCACAGTATATCGGAATGGGAAAGGAATTTTACGAAGCCTTTCCGGCAGCAAAAGAAGTATTTGAACTGGCAGGCGAGGCCGCGAAGCTGGATGTGGCAAAGCTTTGCTTTGAGGAAGAGG
The DNA here is from genome assembly GCA_028727105.1 of bacterium. Classification (GTDB taxonomy): domain Bacteria; phylum Bacillota; class Clostridia; order Lachnospirales; family Lachnospiraceae; genus W0P33-017. Next base: position 8,596 of record JAQYOU010000160.1, on the reverse strand, counting down.
ATAAGATCGATCAGACAGAGTATACACAGATCGCAATGCTTACCACAGAGGCAGCCATCTTAAAGGTGCTTCAGATGGAGGGTGTAACAGCGGACGCGGCAGCAGGCTTAAGCCTTGGTGAATACGCAGCGATCCTGGCAGCTGAGGTGATGGAGCCTTCGGATGTGTTTTCATTGATCCGCAAGAGAGGTCAGTACATGCAGAATGCAGTGCCGACAGGCGGCGCGATGGCAGCCGTTCTTGGAATGGATGCGGCGGTCATCGAGAAGGTGTGTGAGGAAACGATCGGTGAAGTGTTTGTCGCAAATTACAATTGCCCCGGACAGATTGTGATCACAGGAGAACAGAGCGCGGTGGATCGTGCTTCCGAAAGCTTAAAGGAAGCGGGGGCAAAGCGTGTGGTTCCCCTGAAGGTCAGCGGACCGTTCCATTCGCCCCTGTTACAGGAGGCGGGACAGAAGCTTTCTACAGCGCTTGAAAAGGTGCAGATCAGCACTCCGAAGATTGGATATCTGTCCAATGTGACAGCCGATTATGTGACGGATCCTGAAAAGATCCGTTCCCTTCTTCCGGTACAGGTCTGCCATTCTGTTTGCTGGCAGCAGACGATCGAGCGCCTGATCGCGGACGGCTGTGATGAGTTTGTAGAGATCGGACCCGGTAAGACGTTAAGCGGGTTTTTACGTAAGATCAACCGCGAGATCAAATGCTCAAATATCGATAAATTGGAGGATCTGAAGAAGTATGTTGGATAAAAAGGTAGCGCTTGTGACCGGAGCCTCCAGAGGGATCGGCGCCGGCGTGGCAAAAAAGCTGGCAGCAGACGGGAGCTTTGTTGTCGTAAATTATAACGGATCCAAAGAGCGTGCAGAGGGCGTGGTTGACGAGATCAGGGCAGCAGGCGGAGAAGCAGTGGCAATGCAGTGCGATGTCAGTGATTTTGATGCGTGCGGTGCTTTTATCACAGAGATCGTAAAGACTTACGGAAGACTGGACATTCTTGTCAACAATGCAGGCATCACAAAGGACGGGCTGCTTATGAAGATGAGTGAGTCAGATTTTGATGCAGTGATCAGCACCAATTTAAAAGGTGCCTTCAATACGATCCGTCACGTCAGCAGACAGCTGTTAAAACAGCGCAGCGGACGCATCATCAATATCTCTTCCGTATCAGGATTGCTGGGAAACGCCGGACAGGCAAATTATGCTGCCAGTAAGGCTGGTGTGATCGGTCTGACAAGGAGTGTGGCGAGGGAGCTGGCCTCCAGACAGATCACGGTAAACGCAGTTGCACCCGGATTTGTGGGAACAGAGATGATCGAAGCAATGACAGACAGTGCAAAGGAAGCGATGACCGGGATGATCCCCTTCGGACGTATCGGGGAGCCGGAGGAGATCGCAGAGACCGTTGCATTTCTGGCTTCGGACAACGCCCGCTACATCACAGGTCAGGTGATCGCTGTGGACGGCGGTATGAGCATTGGCTGCTAAACAATAGATCTGCGCAGGACATGTTGCTTCAAATGCGTGTCGGCTGCGTGAATTTGATTCAGAGAGGGAAAAAACATGAGACGAGTTGTAGTGACCGGTATGGGAGCAATCACTCCTATCGGATTAAATGTAGACAGTTTTTGGAATGCCATCAAGAATAAGGAGATCGGTTTCGCACCGATCACCCACTTTGACGCCAGCGAGTACAAGAGTCATATCGCAGCTGAGGTAAAGGGCTTTGTGGGAAAAGAGTATATGGATTTTAAGGCAGCAAAGCGTATGGAGCTGTTTTCCCAGTACGCAGTTGCGGCTTCCAAGGAAGCGCTGGAAGACAGCGGGCTTGATATGGAAAAGGAAGATCCCTATATGGTAGGTACCGCGATCGGAAGCGGTATCGGCAGCCTTCAGGCTATGGAGCGTGAGCACAAAAAGCTTTTGGAAAAGGGACCCACCCGGGTGAATCCGTTGCTTGTGCCGATGATGATCTGCAATATGGCGGCAGGAAATGTTGCTATCCAGTTTGGATTAAAAGGAAAGAGTATCAACGTGGTCACTGCATGTGCAACCGGAACAAACAGCATCGGTGAGGCATTCCGCGCGATCCAGTACGGAGATGCGGACGTGATGCTGGCAGGCGGAACCGAGGGCAGTGTGACTCCCATCGGAATTGCAGGCTTCAATGCACTGACCGCACTTTCCGAGGTGGATGACCCCACAAAGTGTTCCCTTCCTTTTGATAAGAACCGCAGTGGTTTTGTCATGGGCGAGGGCGCAGGCGTACTTGTTTTGGAGGAACTGGAGCATGCACAGGCCCGCGGTGCGCATATTTACGCAGAGCTGGCAGGCTACGGTTGTTCCTCTGACGCATATCACATCACTTCTCCGGCGGAGGACGGCGCAGGTGCGGCACGTGCGATGGAAAATGCATTAAAGGATGCAAACGTGGCCCCTGAGGATGTGACCTACATCAATGCCCACGGAACCGCAACCCATCACAACGATCTGTTTGAGACCCGCGCGATCAAGCTGGTATTCGGTGAGCATGCGAAGGACATGAAGATCAATTCCACAAAGTCCATGATCGGACATCTGCTGGGGGCTGCCGGTGCGGTTGAGGCCATTGCCTGCGTGAAGCAGATCGAAGAGAGTTATATCCATGCGACGGTCGGCTATGAGACCCCGGATGAGGAGCTGAATCTGAATTACTGCAAAACTGACTATACCGAGGATGTTCCCTACGCGCTGAGCAATTCTCTGGGCTTTGGCGGACATAACGGAAGTCTGCTCTTTAAGAGATGGGAGGCGTAAGCAATGTCGTTACTTTCCACGAAGGAGATCATGGAGATCATTCCCCACAGACAGCCAATGCTTTTGATCGATACCGTTGAGGAGATGGAAGTCGGCGTGCGTGCGGTGGCAAAAAAATGTGTGAGCTTCAACGAGCCCTATTTTGCCGGACATTTCCCCGGAGAGCCGGTGATGCCGGGTGTGCTGATCGTGGAAGCACTGGCGCAGACCGGGGCGGTTGCGATTCTTTCAAAAGAGGAAAACAAGGGAAAAACCGCATATTTTGCAGGGATCAACAGTGCAAAATTTAAGAAAAAAGTGCTTCCCGGAGATGTTCTTACCCTGGAGACAGAGATCATCAAGGTAAAAGGTCCCATCGGTGTAGGCAGTGCGAAGGCATATGTGGATGGAAAATTAGTTTGTCAGGCAGAGCTTACCTTTGCCATTGGTTAGTCGTGAGGTGAAAAATGGCAGCGTTATTTAAAAAGAAAAAAGATATTGTTTTGAACAAACAGCCGAAGGAGGAGATGATCACCTGTCCCAGCTGTGGAGAGGAAGTTGTCAAGTCGGTTGTTGTCAAAAAGAAATATATTTGTCCGAAATGTAATTACTATTTCCGTGTGCGCACGAAAAACCGCATTCGTATGGTGGTGGATGAGGATACCTTTACGCCCTGGTGCACCGAGCTGGATACGGAGGAGATCGCAAATCCTTTGAATTTTCCCGAGTACGAGGACAAGGTGCGCGCAACCCGCGAAAAGACAGGACTTCCCGAGGGTGTGACAGTCGGAAAAGGCAAGATCTACGGCATGGATGCAGTGATCGGCGTGTGTGACGCACGTTTCATGATGGGAAGTATGGGTCATGTAGTCGGCGAAAAGATCGCAGAGGCGGTAGAGCGTGCCACGGCAGAAAAGCTGCCGGTCATCCTGTTTTGCTGCTCTGGCGGTGCCCGTATGCAGGAGGGGATCATCTCTCTGATGCAGATGGCAAAGACTTCCGCAGCCTTGAAGAAGCATTCAGAGGCAGGCGGACTTTACATTTCTGTTTTGACAGATCCGACAACCGGTGGAATGACAGCCAGCTTTGCGATGCTTGGTGATATCATTTTAGCAGAGCCCGGAGCACTCATTGGTTTTGCAGGTCCTCGTGTCATCGAGCAGACGATCGGACAGCGTCTGCCTGAGGGATTCCAGCGGGCAGAATTTCAGTTACGGCACGGTTTTGTTGACCGCATCGTAGAGCGTAAAGACCTGAAGCTGACTTTATATCAGATTTTAAAGTGCCATGCGAATAAAGGATTTGCAAATTTTGATCCGATGAGAGAAAATGATGTGTATGAGCCGACGGAGCTGATGCGTGAGCGCGCCAGCAGGGAAAAGGCCAAGAGTGCCTGGGATAAGGTGCGTGAAGCCAGACAGATGGGTCGTCTGCAGACAAAGGATTATATGGAAAGTGTGTTTGATGACTTTATGGAATTTCATGGAGACCGCTATTTCAGAGATGACCCTGCGATCATCGGCGGTATCGCATGGCTGGATGGACAGCCGGTGACAGTGATCGGTATCCAGAAGGGCAGCTCCATGGAGGAGTGTGCGGCCAGAAATTACGGTATGCCTTCTCCGGAAGGATACCGTAAGGCGATCCGTCTCATGAAGCAGGCGGAAAAATTCGGACGTCCCGTGATCACCTTTGTCAACACCTCCGGCGCTTATCCGGGTATGGAAGCAGAGGAGAACGGACAGGGTGAGGCGATTGCCCGTAACCTTTATGAGATGAGCGGACTGCGCGTGCCGGTATTTACTTTCATGATCGGTGAGGGCGGAAGCGGCGGAGCATTAGCTCTGGCAGTCAGCAATGAAGTGTGGATGATGGAGCATGCGGTTTATTCGATCCTCTCACCGGAAGGCTTTGCCTCTATTTTGTGGAAGGACGGAAAGCGTGCGAAGGAAGCTGCGTCTGTAATGAAGATCACGGCACAGGATCTTCTGGAGTTACATGTGATCGATGGTATCATTCCGGAGTTTGGCGGTGCAGATGCGGCCGCGCTGGAGTCCATCTCCCAGGCCATGAAGCAGCAACTGAAGCGTTTCCTGAAAGAAAATCGCAAAAAGAGCGGCGAGGAGCTGGCAGCAGCGCGTTACGAGCGTTTTCGTAAGTTTTAAAATCAGTAGTTTCGCATCGGAACTGCAAAGGAACTGAACAGTTAGGAGCTTTTTATGATAAAAATATGTGGAACCGGCAGCGCGCTTCCTGCGCGCACGGTTACAAATGACGATTTGAGCAAGATTATGGATACCTCGGACGAGTGGATCAGCAGTCGAACCGGCATCCGTTCGAGACATCTGGCAGTGGAGGAGACAACTACCGGGATGTCTGTGGCAGCAGCAAAGCAGGCCATGGAAGAGGCCGGTTTACAGGCGGAAAAGCTGGATCTGATCATTGCGGCAACGCTCTCTCCGGATCATGTGCTGCCGACCCTTGCCTGCGAGGTGCAGGCGGCGCTTGGTGCAACGAACGCGGTGGCATTTGACCTGCACGCAGCGTGTTCCGGATTCCTTTTTTCCATGAATACGGCAGCAGCCTATATGCAGAGCGGTGTTTATAAAAATGCGCTGATCATCGGTGCAGAGACGCTCTCAAAAATGATGGACTGGAATGATCGCGGCACCTGTGTGCTGTTTGGCGATGGTGCGGGAGCGGCAGTTTTGTGTGATATGACGGATGACGGAACAAACGGAGGCCTAAGATCCTTCGTTCAGTATTCCGACGGTGCGCGCGGCGGAGTGCTTGCCTGCGGAAACCGTCCGGTCTGCCATCCCTTTGCCAGCCATGAGCCGGAAAATCAATATGTGACGATGGACGGACAGGCTGTTTACAAATTCGCAGTGAGCACGGTGCCGAAGGTCGTGACTGAGGCTGTGGAAAAAGCAGGTCTTACGCTGGAGGATATTGACCATTTTGTGCTGCATCAGGCAAACCGGAGGATCATTGAGTCTGTGGCAAAGCGTTTGAAGCAGCCGATGGAGAAATTTCCCATGAATTTACAGGATTGTGGAAATATTTCTGCGGCAAGTGTGCCGATCCTCTTGGATTCTTTGAACAAAAATGGTATGATAAAAAAGAACGAGCGAATCGTTCTGGCTGGATTTGGCGCAGGACTCACATGGGGAGCTGCAGTGATCCAATGGTAAAGGAGCCGAACATGAATACAGACGAGACATTAAATGAGATTCTGGTCCATCTTTTTCAGGATCTGATGGACATAGAGGGAAAATGTCTGATCACAGAGGAATTTTCCGACATGACGAACAACGATATGCATATTGTGGAAGCCATAGGTCTCGGGGAGGCAAAGAGAAGCTCTGAGGTGGCAAAGCTGATGTCCGTCACGACGGGGACACTCACGCGGGCTGTGGATGGTCTGGTGGAGCACGGGTATGTGACCCGCACACGCAGTGATAAGGACAAGCGTGTGGTCTACCTGACACTGACGGAACGCGGAAAGGCAGCCTTTATGCATCACAAGAGGTTCCATGAGGAGATGATCGCCAATGCAAAAGCCAATCTTTCAGAGGAGGAACTGGCGATCCTGATCCGGTCTTTGTACCAGCTGAATGATTATTTCAGGAACGCATATTCATAATTTATGAAAAAGCGAAGTATTGGCATCCTTGCACATGTCGACGCGGGAAAAACGACCCTGTCTGAGGGCATGCTCTTTGAGGCAGGGGCGATCCGTTCCCTTGGTCGTGTGGATCATAAGGATGCTTTTTTAGACACAGACGAGCAGGAGCGTGCGCGGGGCATTACCATTTTTTCCAAGCAGGCGCGGTTTGTCTGGCAAGGACGTGAGATCACGCTTCTTGATACACCGGGACATGTGGATTTTTCCGGGGAGATGGAGCGTGTGCTGGGCGTTTTAGATGCAGCGGTGCTGGTGATCAGCGGCACGGACGGTGTGCAGAGTCACACCCGAACGCTGTGGAAGCTGCTGGCACGCTATGAGGTGCCGGTATTTCTGTTTATTAATAAAATGGACCTGGCCCAGAAGACTGCAGATGCACTGATGCAGGAGCTGCAAAAGGAATTATCCGATGGCTGCCAGAATTTTTCTACCGGCTATGACGAAGTGTGGATGGAAAACATCGCCATGTGCGAGGAAGCGCTTTTGGATTTTTTTTTTGCGCAGGGCGCGTTAAATGATATACAGATCGCGAAACAGATACAGGGGCGGAAAATCTTCCCCTGCTTTTTTGGTGCCGCGCTAAAAAGCGAAGGTGTGCGGGAGCTTTTGGACGGGATGGAGCGTTTTCTTCCGGAACCGGTGTATGAAGCTGCTTTTGGCGCAAGGGTATTTAAAATTTCCCGGGATGATGCCGGTGGGCGTCTCACCTGGGTGAAGCTGACGGGCGGTTCGCTGCGGGTGAAAGATGTTTTGGACACCGGAGCGGAAGAACCGGAAAAGGTCAATCAGATCCGGCTGTATTCCGGTACGAAATATGAGCCTGTGGATGAAGTGCAGGCGGGTGAGGTGTGCGCACTCAGTGGTCTGGCCCATACAGCAGCCGGTGACGGACTTGGAGCAGCGCCTGCGCTGGCAGCTCCTGCACTGGCACCGGTCATGACGTACCGTCTGGTTCTGCCGGAAACCTGTGACGCCTTTGTTTTTCTGGGCAAGCTGCGGCAGCTGGAGGAGGAAGATCCTCTGCTGCATGTGATCTGGAATGAACGTGCAAGAGATATTCATATGCAGCTAATGGGAGAGGTACAGACCCAGGTGCTGAAAACACTGATCTGGCAGCGCTTTCATGAGGAAGTGGAGTTTTCGGAAGGACATATTGTCTATAAAGAAACCATCGCTGCGCCTGTGGAGGGTGTCGGACACTATGAGCCGCTGCGTCATTACGCGGAGGTACACCTGCTCTTAGAGCCGGGCGAGCGGGGCAGTGGGATCGAGATCGGAACCGCCTGTAAGGAGGATGTGCTGGATCGGAACTGGCAGCGGCTGATCCTTACCCATGTACAGGAGCAGGAGCATCCGGGGGTTCTGACCGGTGCGCCGGTCACAGATGTGCGGATCACGCTTCTGACCGGGCGTGCGCATTTAAAGCACACGGAGGGCGGTGATTTTCGTCAGGCAACCTACCGTGCCATCCGCCAGGGACTGAAAAAGGCGAAAAGCATTCTGTTGGAGCCGTATTATCGTTTTATTCTGGATGTGCCGACGGAACAGATCGGCCGTGCCATGGCGGATATCCAGCGCATGAAGGGAGCATTTGATCCGCCGGAAACTTCGGCAGACGGCGTGATGACAAGGATTACGGGAACTGCACCTGCGGAGCAGATGCAGGGGTATCTCTCTGAGGTGAATGCCTATACCAGAGGTATGGGGCGTCTGGTTTTGGAGCTTTCCGGTTATGAGCCGGTGGATGAGAGCAGACAGGATGCGATCGTCGCAGAGATCGGCTATGACAGTGAGAGCGATCTGGATCATCCCACCGGATCCGTCTTCTGTGCCCATGGTGCCGGCTTTGTTGTGCCGTGGTATGAAGTAGAAGAATATATGCATCTGGAGAGCGGTTTTTCGGGTGATACATCCGCCGGTCTGCATATTTTGGGTCAAGTCGATATGCAGGCATATGAACAGCAGAGGCTGGAGGAGCAGGCAAGAGCGGCTGCTGCGAAGGCTGCGGCGCGAACATCTGTGAGTACCTGGTCCGGCGGCTATGCGGGAGAAAAGGAACTGGAGGAGATCTTTACGCGCACCTTCGGAGAGGTGAAACGGCGCACCGGAGCGGGTGACACGAACCTGGGC